>JBKQPS010000001.1:0-55136 GCA_052144915.1 Spirochaetia bacterium
CGTGACGATCGAGGACACGCAGGGAGGGAAGGCCATATTCCTCTCGATCGGCCGGACAAGGAAGGTGATGACCCATGACGAGATGAAGAGGCTGGTGCGGATCTGCTACGGCGCCGAGACCAAGAGCGAGGCGTTGCGGCAGCTTTTCACCGTGCTGGTGAAGGAGAGGAAGGACATCCTCTCGGATGCGATGATCGGCGGCCCCGACAGCCCCCTGCTCAGGGAGCTGTTCGCCGCGGTGCGGGCGACCTACCAGCTGGAAGATCGCTGAGCTCCGGTCGCGGTGCACGGCCCCCCGGCGGAGTCGCTTGCGGCGCGAGCATTTTCCCCTTATCCTGTCGCAAAAATGGCGACGAATCGTGAACTGGACGGCAGGTATTTTCTCTCGTACGAGCACATTCACCTGAGCGTCCGCGCGCTCGCGAACCGCATCCGCGAATCCGGATTCCAGCCCGACCTCATTGTCGCCATCGGGAGCGGCGGTTTCATCCCGGCGCGAATCCTGAAGACCTTCCTGGAGATTCCGATCTTCACCGTCGGCATTTCCTACTACGGCCCGGACAACAAGCCCGGGCCCGCCCCGCGCGCAATCCAGTGGATCGACGAGGTGGAGAAGAAGCTGGCGGGCAAGCGCATCCTCCTGGTCGACGAGGTGGACGATTCGCGCGTCACGCTGGAGTACTGCCTGCGGGAGCTGCTCCAGCACGCGCCGGCCGAGATCGCCGTGGCGGTGCTGCACAACAAGAAGAAGGAAAAGAAAGGAGCCCTCCCCGCGGGAGTGCGCCGCTACTTCGCCGGGGAGGAGCTTGACGACAAGTGGATCTGCTACCCCTGGGACGCGCGGGACATCACCGCGCACGAGAAGATCGCTCGCTCGGGAATCGCCGCACGCTGAACGGCCCGGGGCGGAACGGTCCACGGGGAGGAGGCGCCGCGTGGGAATGGAAACATTCTGGCTGAGAGACTCGCGGTCCCTCGTGGACGTGGCCATGGGCCGGCGTCCGGCGGACCTCGTGCTCCGTGACGGGCGCTGGGTCTGCGTGCAATCCGGGGAAATCATCGCGCACACCGATATCGCGATCGCCGCCGGCCGCATCGCCTACGTGGGGGACGATGCGCGGCACTGCATCGGCGCCTCCACGGCGGTGGTGCACGCGGAGGGCAGATTCCTCGTGCCGGGGCTCCTGGACGGCCACATGCACGTGGAGTCGGGCATGGTCACGGTGACGGAGTTCGTCCGCGCGGTGCTCCCCCGCGGCACGACGGGCATGTTCGTCGATCCGCACGAGATCGCCAACGTCCTGGGGCTTCGGGGCGTTCGGCTGATGGTGGACGAGGCCGCCCGGCAGCCCGTGCACGTGTTCGTCCAGGTTCCCAGCTGCGTTCCCTCCGCGCCGGGCATGGAGACCCCCGGGGCCGTGATCGGCCCGGCGGACGTGGAAGAGGCCCTCACCTGGCCGGGCATCATCGGCCTGGGGGAGATGATGAACTTCCCCGGCGTGATCGAAGGAAACGACAAGGTCCACGCGGAGATGTCGGCCACGCGGAGGGCGGAGAAGACCATCGGCGGCCACTATGCGTCTCCCGACCTGGGACTTCCCTTTCACGGGTACGCGGCAGGCGGCGCGCAGGACGATCACGAGGGCACGCGCCTGGAGGACGCGGTGGCCCGCATCCGCCAGGGCCAGCGGGTCATGCTGCGCTATGGATCGGCCTGGCACGACGTGGCCGCCCAGGTACCCGCGATCCTTCGCCTCGGCCTGGATCCCCGGCATTTCATCCTCTGCACCGACGACTCCCATTCAGAAACGCTCGTGAACGAAGGGCACATGGACCGGGTGGTCCGTCATGCCATCGACCAGGGACTGAGCCCCATGGCGGCGCTGCAGATGGCCACGATCAACACCGCCGAGCACTTCGGCGTGAGCCGTGATATCGGCTCCCTGGCCCCGGGGCGGTTTGCCGACGTGCTCCTCCTGGAGGACCTTGCGCGCTTCAACCCGGAGCTGGTCGTCGCCCGCGGAAAGATCGCCGCGCGCGACGGGAAGCTTCTCGTCGACCTTCCCGCGGCGGAGTATCCAGCGTGGTCGAAGGACACCATGCACCTCGCCCGGCCCGTCACGGCCGCGGATTTCATGCTCGACGCGCGGAGATTCGGGCCGGAGGCGACGGCGCACGTGATCGGGGTGAGAGAAAACCAGGCGCCCACCGATCACCTGGTGATGAAGATGCCCGTGCAGTCGGGCGAAGTGCGGGCGGAGGTCGGAAGGGATCTCGCGAAGCTTGCGCACCTGGATCGGCACCACGGCAGCGGAAAGGCGCAGATCGGCTTCGTGCACGGGTTCGGATTCAAGGAGAAATGCGCGATTGCCACCACGGTGGCGCACGACTGTCACAACCTCCTGGTCGTCGGAACCGATGACGAGCAGATGGCGGCCGCCGTCAACGAGCTTGCCGGTTGCGGCGGCGGCCAGGTCGTCGTCCGCGAGGGAAGGATGATTGGCAAGGTCGCTCTCCCGATCGCCGGACTGATGTCGGATCGACCTGCCGCCGAGGTGGCCGCGGCCGCCGCCAGTGTTCTCCGCGGATTCCGGGAGTGCGGGTGCACGCTTCACAACCCCAACATGCAGCTCAGTCTCCTGGGGCTGGTCGTGATACCGGCGCTGCGCCTCTCCGACAAGGGGCTTGTCGACGTCAGCCGTTTCGCCGTGATCAGGGTGTTGGAATAGGCCGCGTGCACGCCGCGCAAAGCGCGGCATCGTGAGCGGGCTCCCGCGGCGGCTCAGTGCCCCATGATCCGGTGTGGCAGGTAGGGCGCCTCCAGCATCTTCACCTGCTCCGGGGTGAGGCGGACCGAAACCGCCTCGATTGCCTGGTCGAGGTGCTCGAGTTTGCTCGCCCCGACGATGGGCGCCGTCAGGCCGGGCTTCGAAAGCAGCCATGCCAACGCGGCCTGCGGGAGGGTCACGCCCGCCTGGGCAGCGACCTTCTTCAAAACGTCCACCACCTTGAAGTCGTCGTCCTGGTAGTACATGGAGTGGGCGAACTCGTCGGACTTGCTGCGCGTCGTCACCCCGCCTTTTTCCTTCGTCCTGTTTCCCGAGAGGAACCCCCGCGCCAGGGGGCTCCAGGGAATCACGCCGACACCCTGGTCGACGCAGAGCGGGATCATTTCCCGCTCCTCCTCCCGATAGACGAGGTTGTAGTGATTCTGCATTGAATCGAAGCGCGCCCAGCCGTGACGGGCAGAGACGGCGAGTGACTTCATGAACTGCCAGGCATACATGCTGGAAGCGCCGATGTACCGCGCCTTGCCCGCGCGCACGACGTCGTTCAGCGCTTCCATCGTCTCCTCGATGGGTGTCTCGGCATCCCAGCGGTGGATCTGGTAAAGGTCGACGTACTCCATGCCCAACCGGCGCAGCGAGGCATCGATGCCGGTAAGGATATGCTTTCGCGAGAGGCCCGCGGCGTTGGGGTCCGGGCTCATGCGGTTGAAGACCTTCGTGGCGACGACGACTTCGTCCCTCTTCGCAAAATCGCGCAGGGCGCGGCCGGTCACCTCCTCGCTGGCGCCGAGAGAATAGACGTCCGCCGTATCGAAAAAGTTGACCCCCTTCTCCAGGGCCCGCTTGAAAAAGGGGCGCGCCGCCTGTTCGTCCAGGACCCAATCCCGCCACTTCGGCGAGCCATACGTCATCGTGCCCAGGCAGATGCGCGAAACTTTCATCCCGGTCTTCCCAAGACGCACGTATTCCATGGACAGCCTCCCCACCTTTCAAGAACCTACCGCCTGTGGGTCGGGGCGTCAAATCAGGGTGGAGTGAGGGGTCAATCCTTCTGGAAGGGAGTGCCCAGTGCCGCGGGGGGAGTGGCGTTCAGCGCCCTCAGCGCCCGGGAGACCCGGCGCCTTACGGGCTCGGGAAGACGCGCGAGTGAGCGCTCCACCCACTCCGCGTTGCCTATGTTGACGAACAGGAGCGTGAGGATCATGAGAGGGAAAGGGGCAACCTGCAGCACCTGGGATGGGACTCCCGGCAGGGCGGGCTGCAGCACCAGCCCCAGCCACTGCAGGAGGGAAAACAGATACGCGCCGAAGGCGGCGCGGAACGGATTCCATCCGCCGAAAATCGTGATGGCAAGGACGATCCACCCGATGCCGTCCAGGCCCGAGATGGTCCCCTTCCAGCCCGCTTTCACCGAGAGCGAATAGATCGGCCCTGCCAGGCCCGCGATGGCGCCGCCGGCTACCGTGTACAGGTACCGCAGGCGGTTCACGTCCGCGCCGCGCACGTATGCGGCGGCGGGTCGTTCGCCGATGCCCCGCAGCACGAGGCCGGGCCGCGTACGGAATATGAAGATCCATGCGGCCACGACCAGCAGGAAGCTGAGATAGGTCATCACATCCTGGCTGAAGAAGAGAAGGCCCAGGCCGGGGATCTCCCGGAGCAAGGGGATGGGGAGGGAGGAGAGCCGCGGACCGGTTCCGCCCATGATCGGGCTTCCGAGAAAATAGGAAAGGTCGCGGCAGAGGAGCGTGAGGACGAAACCCACGGCGACCTGGGACTGGCGCAGGGTGATGCTGGCGAATGCGAGCAGGAGGGCGACGAGGCCGCCAATAGCGGCGCCGGCGAGGAATCCCAGCAGGATGCTTCTTGTCGCAAGGGCCACGGCGAAGCCGCCCATTGCGCAGAGCAGGATCTTTCCGTTCATCGACAGGTTGGTGACGCCTGCCCGCTCGCTGATCGTTTCTCCGATCACACCGAAGAGTATGGGCGCCGCTGCGGTGAGCACCCCGGCAAGGCCGACGAACACGATTTCCAGTGTCATTGCCTCATCCCTTGCCCGCCACCCGCTGGCGCAGCCCTTGAGCGAGGAGGACGAAAAGCACCAGCGTGCCCTGGAGAACGCCCGCCAGGGAGGAGTCCTGGCGGAGCACGATGGGCAGCTGGATGCTGCCGACGTTCAACGCGGCGAAGAAGAGCGCCACCGGAGCAGCGACGGCCGCGTTGTACCCCGACAGCATTGCCACCATGAGCCCGAGGTACCCGTACCCGCTGGAGATCGACGGAATGAGCCGGTGATACACCGAGGTCACCTGCAGGCCGCCGGCGAGGCCGGCGAAGACTCCACACAGGGCGAAAGAGATCATCATGTGCTGCCACGTGGGGACGCCCAGCAGATAGGCGGCGTTCACGTTCTTCCCCACGGCCCTCAGGCGAAGCCCGAAGTGCGTCCCCCGGAGGAGGACGTACACCAGGGTGATCCCGAGAATCGCGATCACCAGGGCGGAGGGGCTGAGGCGGGACTGCGCGGAGAGCGTGGGCAGCCACAAGGACGGAGCGAAGGGCACGGTGCCGGACATCGACGCAACCCCCGGACGCTTCCACGGACCGAAGATGAGCCAGAGGTTCAGGGCGGAGGCCACGAAGTTCAGGCCGAGGCCGCCGAAAATCTCGTTCACTCCGCCGAAGGTCTTCAGCGCGCCGGCGAGCAGGGCCCACAGGGCTCCGCCTGCCATTCCGGCGACGATGCTCATCGCGATGATGAGAGAGGGATCCATTCCGCTCGCCTGGAGGCCCCGGAGCATCCAGGTCGTGAAGATCGCGCCGAAGGTGATCTGCCCTTCGATGCCGATGTTCCACAGGCCCGCCGTGAAGGTGATCAAGAGGCCCGCGGTCGCCAGAAGCAGCGGCACCCAGGAGACGAGCACATTTGCGGCGACCTCCCACGAGCCCGCCGCCCCGAGGGCGATGTTGACGTAGGCGGCGACAGGCGGCGCTTTCGCGGCGAACAGGACGAGCGTCGTCAGGAGCAGGGCCAGGACGATTGCCGCGCACTGGAGGATTACGTTGGTCGACCGGGTCCTAGCCATGCGCCACCACCCCGGAAAGCTCCCCCCATCCCTTGCCCCCGATCAGGCTGCCGAGCTTCTCCACCGACAGGCCGTCCGCGGGAAGGGGAGGGGAAACCCGTCCGGAAAAGAACACGAGCACCCGGTCGCTGTACTGCAGCACTTCGTCGAGATCCGCGGATATGAACACGATCGCCGCGCCCTGCGCGCAGCGGTCGCGAAGCTTGGTCCAGATGTAGACGGTGGACTCGACGTCCAGCCCGCGGGTCGGGTGCTCCAGCAGGATCAGCGAGAGCGATTCCTTCAGGAGAGCGAGCAGGAGCCGCTGCTGGTTGCCTCCCGACAGGGATTCGACCGGGGAGGCGGGGGTGCCCTTGATGTTGTAGCTGGTGATCCGCGCCGCGGCGACATCCGCCGCCCGCGCGCGGTCGATGAACACGCCGCCCGTTCCCTCGGAAAGCACGAAGTGATCGGCCAGGGTGAGTCCGGTGACAAGTCCCTGCTCCAGCCGCGCCGCGGGGAGGTAGGCGACCCCGTGCTTCATGAAGGAATGGTAGGCCAGCCCCGTGACATTCCTGTCACCGAGGCGGACGTCCCCCGCGACGGTCCGCGTCAGGCCTGCGCAGGCGGAAAGAAGCACGGATTGTCCCGAGCCTTCCATGCCGGCAAGCCCCACGACCTCACCCGCACGGACCTCGAAGCTGACATCCTTGATCTGCAGGCGCTGCGCTTCCAGGGACACGCTGCGCAGCGACAGGATTGGGCGGCCCGGCGCGAGTGGCTTTTTTCCTGTCGAGGCGACGTCGCGGGTGAACATCATGTGGACCAGCGACTTCGTGTCATAGGGCGGGACAGCGGTTCCCACCAGCTCGCCCTGGCGCAGGACGGCGACCTGGGTGCACAGCAGCTCCACGTCCTCCAGCTTGTGGGAGACGAACACCACCGTCATCCCCCGGGCCGCGAGCGTCCGCAGGGTCGCGAAGAGTTTTTCCTTCTGCGGCTGGCTGATGCCCGTGGTCGGCTCGTCGAGAATCAGGGCCTTTGCGCCGAACCAGAGGAGACGAAGGATTTCCAGCTGCTGTCTTTCGCCGACCGTCAGCGTGTCCACCCAGGCATCCGCGTCCAGGCTGAAGTCGAATTGCGCGGAAAGCTCGCGAAACTCGCGCGCCGCCTTGCGGCGGTCCGGAAACAGCGCTCCGCTCCGCCCCAGGATGAAATTGTCCAGGATCTTCATGGGAGGGAAGTCGAGTGGATCCTGGTGGAGCATCCCCACTCCCTGCCGAAGCGCGTCCGCAGGCGAACGGATCACCACGCGCGCGCCGTCCAGCACGATGTCGCCGGAATCCGGTGTGATGAATCCCGAAAGGATCTTCATGAGCGTGCTCTTCCCGGCGCCGTTCTCCCCGAGGATGCCCTGGATGGAGGCGGGCGGAACGAGCAGGGTGATGCCCGCATTTGCGCGGACCGGGCCGAAGGATTTCCTGATATCGCGCAGCTCGATCTTCATGGGTCTCAAAAGCGAGGGGCGAGACAAGCTCGTGTCTCGCCCCTGAATGTCCGTACGGAAATGCGGTTACTTCGAGACGCTCTGTCCCTCCATGCCCTGCAGGAGCTGGGGCAGGTACCAGACCTGCTGGTCGGTCGCCGCCATGCCGGCGTCGAGGTACGAGGTCCCGTCCTGGAGTGCGAGGGGGCCCTTCCACAGCCGAAGGCCGCCCGACAGCTCGCGGACAAACGTGTCAACGGCCGCCGACGCGGCGCGGGAAAGCGCCTTGCCCTTGTTGAACCCGACGGCCGACGTGTTGGGGCCGTTGATGTTCTTCCAGTCCGGGGCGTTCCACTCGAAGTGGGACTGCCATTTCCCCGACATCGCGGCTTTCACCGCGGTGGCATACGCGGGGCCCCAGTTGAAGTACGGGACACCCAGGTTGACCTCGGGCGATGTCTGGTAGGCGCTGGAATAGTCATAGGGAACCGCCCACACCTTCTTGCCCTGTGCGGCGAACTTTGCCGCTTCCGTGACTGCCTCCATGGTATCGATGCCGGAGACCACCACGTCGTAGCCGCTGTTGAAGAAATCATCGGCGACCTGCGAAGGATCCGAGGTGACGCCGGGGATGTTGAACCAGAACCCGATCCAGGTGACTTTGAACTTGAGAGTCGAGGGGTCTTTCTTCAGGTACTTCGTCCAGGCGTAGCGCGCGCCCAGGTACACCGAGGAAGAGAGGCGCCTGGTCTCGTCGTTGATGAGCGGGCCGAGGTATCCGATCTGCCCCGTCTGCGTCGTCATGGCGGCGGCGACGCCGGCGATCATCTTGCCGAACTCCATGCGGCCCATGATGTTGATCATGTTGGGGAGGTCCTGGTAGGTCTTGCCGTCCTTCCAGACCTGGCTTCCCGAAGTCATGATGACAAAGACGTCGGGGTGCGCCGTGGCGAACTTCACCGCTTCGTCAGCCATGTCGTCCGAGCTGAAAACGATGAGCTTTGCGCCCTGCGCAACGAGGCTCTCGCCGAGCTGAGACACCGTGGTCCCCGGTCTGTCCGCCGGATTGGCCTTGTCGATGTACTTCATCTGTGTGCCCGGCACGTTTTTCACGACGTACTGCACCGCGTCGTAGTTGGCCTGGCTCCAGCCCTGGTCATTGTACGGACCGACCAGGACAAGCCCGATCGTTAGGGCGTTCCCCGCCGCGGGCATCATCGCCTGGGCCCAGAGCCCGGATGAGGCCATGATGACCAGGAGAAGCACGGTCAGTCTTTTTGTATTTCGCATATTCCTCCTCCTTGTCGCCAAGCTGAGCACTCACCGCCTCCGAGTCCACCATGGCCACGGACGAAGGAGTGCATCGCTTGCAATCGCTGACGGGCGTCAGTATACAACCGCCGACTGACCGCCACAAGCGGGCGCTGACGGCGGACTGCCCAGTCCCTGCCTACGGCCTCGCTGGCGTGGCTACGATCGGCCTTCCGTCCATCGCGGCCGCTCCTGGCGGCATTCCCTGGACTCGGCCGATCTCGGCATCCAACGTCGCCAGGAGCGACAGGCCTATGGCCTCGTTCGCTTCCTGTCTCTCGGAAACAGCGTGGCTTCCTTCACGCTGAAAAGACCCAGGATCTTCTGGGTGAGCCGCTCCATGCCGATCGCAAATCCGCCGTGGGGAGGGCAGCCGTACTTGAAGATCGAGAGGTAGTCGCTCAGTCCCTCGGGCTTCAGATCGAAGGTCTGCAGGTTCTCCATGAGCATGTCGTAGCGGTTGATGCGGATGCTCCCCGATGTCACTTCCAGTCCACGGAAAAGAAGGTCGAAGGATCTCGTGCGGTTGTTCTCCGAGGGGAACGTGTAGAAAGGACGCGATTTGCGCGGGTATGCATAGACGAACACGGCCTCGATGCCCGCGGTTTTCATCGCCCATTCGCACAGCGCGCGCTCGCCTTCCGGCGTGATCTCGTAGACCTTCTTCCCGGTCTCCTTCGTGACGATCTCCTTGGCCTCGTCATGGGAAACGCGGGGGATGCGGGCGCATGCGTCAGGGTCAGGCACTGTTGCCTTCCAGGTCTCCAGCTCGCGCGGGTTGGATTCACGGATGCCGCGGAAAATCGCGGCCAGGATCCCCACTTCCAGGTCCATCAGGTCCTGCTCGCTCTCGATGAAGGCCATCTCCACGTCGAGGGACACGAACTCGTTGATGTGCCGCGGCGTGTCGTGCTTCTCGGCCCGGTAGGCCGGTCCGATCTCGAACACGCGCTCCAGTCCGGAGGCGATCAACGCCTGTTTGTAGATCTGCGGGGACTGTGTGAGGTACACCTTCGAATCAAAGTATTCCACGGCAAAAAGCCCGGTCCCGCCTTCGGTGCCGGTTCCGATCAGCTTCGAGGTCTTTATCTCGGTGAAACCTTCCCCGCGCAGGTGTTCGGCGAAACAGCGCAGAATCGTGGATTGCACACGAAAGATGGACAGGATCGCGGGGTTGCGAAGAGAAATCATGCGGTTGTCGAGGATCGCTTCCAGCGAGGTCTTCCCCGGGTCCTGGTTCACGGGAAAAGGCAGGTCGAGAGCCGCGGCGGAGATGACTTCTATGTTCTTCACGCGCACCTCGATGCCGCCCGGCGCCTTCTCATTGGAGGAAACGACGCCCTCGGCCCGGATGACGCTTTCCGGTGTCACGTCGGGTTTCGCATCGAAGACGAGCTGGCCAATGCCGCTCCTGTCGCGCAGGAGCACGAAGGATACGCCACCCAGGTCCCGCACGCGATGCACCCATCCGCACAGGGTGACCGTGGAGCCGGCGAGCCCGGGAAGCTCAGAGACAAGCGTTCGCATTTCCCTGCTCCATTCTCGCGCGCAGCTCCTCCGGGGTGTCGGAAAAAGCCGAGCATGCAACCAGCTTCGTCCAGGCGGACTCGGTGGTGAGGGGCCCCATGGGTATCGCCCCCTCCCGCCACAGCTCGTGCGCGGTGGCGTAGCGCGACAGGTCCACGATCCCTTCCTGCTGGGAGGTGCAGAAGAAGCTCACCCCTCGCTCCCGCGCGGCCAGGAGCGCCCCCCGCAGTGAATACGGGGAGTCGCGGAGGTTTGCCGTACCGGTGTCATACAGCTCCAGGACGAAGTTCCGCACCCCGCGGTCCATGAGCCCGATGATGTGGTCTGCGCGCATGCCGGGATACACGCGCAGAATCAGGGTCGAGTTGATGGCAGCCTCCAGTCGGGTCTTCAGGGACTCGCGATCGGCACCCAGGGCGAGCTCTCCGAACAACGGGGACCCCGCGTGGCAGGGGCTGCTCATATTCCAGTTGCGAAACCCGTCGGCCGCCATGCGCTCGAACTTCAGGTTCACAGGTGAAAGCACCCGTCCGCCGAACACGACGTAGACGCCGGGGGGGCTCTCCGCGGCGACGTGGATGGCTTTCCGCAGGGTTGAAACGGCATCGCTGCCTTTCCGACCCGCCGGATGCAGGGAGGCGGCAAAGACGATGGGCACCGGCGGCCGGGAGAAGAGCCAGAAAGCCAGGGAGGCCGTGTAGGCCAGCGTGTCGGTCCCATGGGTGACGACGATGCCGGACGAAAGGCCGCCGCGCAGCCGCTCGTCGAGCCCCAGGAACAGCCGCGCCCAGTCCATGGGCGTGATCTCCTCGCTCAGGATCCTCCCGAGCTCTCCCTCCTCGAAGGCGATCCTGCGGGGCAGGGTCCCCTCGGCCTCCAGGAGGCTCATCAGCCGGGCCGGATCTCCCGGGACGACTTCCCCCTGGTCCGATTCCGTTCCCGCGATCGCCCCGCCGAGAGCCAGGATCTGGATGACAGACACGGCGAGCTTCTTCTTCACGAGTGACTGCACGAGAGCCGGGTCGGCCCTGCCCGAGCTTTCGCGCATGATCTCACCGATGAGAAACGTCGTCGGCTTGTTGTCTCCGGAACGGATGGAGGACACCGCGGCCGGGTGGGCTGCCATGACTCGCTCGATGTATCCTCCCAGGATACCGGGGTCCGTGATCTGCTCCCACCCCTTCTCGCGGATTATTTGCCCCGGATCCTTGTCGTCGGCGAAGACGGCCTCGACGACCGACTTTGCAATCCGGCCGTGGATCTTCTTCTCCGCCAGGAGAGTGAGCAGCTCGGCAAGACGGACGGGCGTGAGAGGGCTTGCCGCCAGCGGCACGCCCGTGCGGTTGAGCAGCTTCTTCACGTCCGAGGCGAGCCAGAGGGCGGCGCTCCGGGGCTCCGCGCCGAGGGCGATCGCCTTTTCATAGTAGTCCGCCGTGGCCTTTTCCTCGCAGAGGAAGTCGGCCTGCTCCTCGGTGAGCTGGAATGCCTCGATGAACCGGCGCTTGCGCGCCTCGGGCAACTCCACGAGGGACTGCTCCACGTTTCGCAGGAACACGTCGTCCGGGGCAAAGGGCGGCAGATCGGGTTCGGGAAAGTAGCGGTAGTCGGAAGAGCTCTCCTTGGTGCGCATGCTCTCCGTGACATCCCGGTTCTCGTTCCACAACCGGGTCTCCTGGGTGACGCCCCCGCCGCGCTCGAGGATTTCCGTCTGCCGCTCGATCTCGAAGTTGACGGCCTTGCGAACGAACTTGAAGGAGTTGAGGTTCTTCACCTCCACCTTGCTTCCCAGGCCCATGCCTTCCACGTTCACCGACACGTTGGCATCGCAGCGCAGCGATCCCTCTTCCATGTTGCCATCGCAGACGCCGAGATAACGCACCAAGCGGCGGAGCTGCATGAGAAAGACCTCCGCCTCCTCGCCCACTTCCATGTCGGGCTGCGTGACGATCTCCAGGAGGGGCGTGCCCGTGCGGTTGAAGTCCAGGAGGGTGATGTCTCCCGCGTGGATCATCTTCCCCGCATCCTCCTCCAGGTGGACCTCGCGGATGCGCACCCGTTTCCTGCGCTTGCGCAGCTCGATTTCGACCCAGCCATCCGTGCCCAGCGGGGAACGGAACTGCGAGATCTGGTAGTTCTTCGGAAGGTCCGGGTAGAAGTAGTTCTTCCGCTCGAAGAGTCCCGAAGCGGCAAGCGTGCAGTTCAGCGCCCGTGCCACGACGCAGCCCATGCGCATGGCCTCCGCGTTCAGGGTGGGAAGCACCCCGGGGTAGCCCATGCACACGGGGCAGACGTTGGTGTTCGGCGCATCCCCAAATGCGGCACGGCACCCGCAGAACACCTTCGTGCGGGTGAGAAGCTGGGTGTGCACCTCCAGGCCGAGGAACGAGGCGTACACCACTACCTCCATCCCGCCGGGAATCCCGGGGCGTCGGGTGAGGGAAACACCGTTTCGACCTGCCGGCAGGCAGCGAACAGCAGCTCCTCGGCAAAGGGCGGCGCGAGGAACTGCATGCCGATGGGGAGGCCCTCCTCGACGGCTGCGGGGAACGACATGGCGGGCAGCCCCGCCAGGTTGGCGGCGCAGGTGAATATGTCGGCCAGTTTCTGGGAAAAGGGGTCCGATTCGGCGCTTCCCCGCTCGAATGGCGGGACAGGATACACCGGCATGAGCACCAGGTCGACCCCCTCGAACGCCTTGCGGAAATCCAGCCGGATTGCGGTGCGGATCTTCTGCGCCCGCAGGTAGTACTCGTCCTGGAAGCCGGACCGCAGCACGTATGTGCCCAGGAGGATGCGGAGCTTCACCTCGGGACCCAGGCCCTCGGTTCGGGACGCGAGCGTCATGGCCTCCGGGGTGTCCGCGCGTGATGTCCGATGCCCATAGCGCACGCCGTCGAACCGGGCCAGGTTGGCGCTCGCCTCGGCAGTGGCGATCACGTAATAGGAGGAGACCACGTGGTCGAGGGTCGGGAAGGAGACCTCCTGCACATCGTGTCCGAGCTCTCGCAGGAGACCGCGTGTCTTTTCCAGCGTCTTCTTTACATGGGCGTGCATTGGCACCTCGGCGCATTCGCGGGGCACGCCGATCCTCCAGGGCCCCTTCTTCATCGCCGGAGGCTGCCAGGGCAGCGAGGAATGATCGCGCGGGTCCTGCCCACGCATGAGGGAGAAGGCCTTCGCGGTCAACTCCACGCTCTTGGCCATCACGCCGATTCCCTCGAGCGACGACGCGTACGCCACCAGGCCGAAGCGGGAAACCGCACCCCACGTCGGCTTCAGCCCGTAGATGCCGCAGAACGCCGCCGGCTGGCGAACCGAGCCCCCCGTGTCGCTTCCCAGCCCGAACGCCGCCTGTCCGGCGGCCACGGCTGCGGCAGAGCCGCCGCTGGAACCCCCCGGGACCCGCCGCCCGTCCCACGGATTCTTCGTTTCCATCAGTGCGGAGTTTTCCGTGGAGGATCCCATCCCGAACTCGTCCAGGTTCGTCTTTCCCGCCACGACCCCGCCGGCCTGCTGCAGCTTTTCCACGACCGTCGCGGAGTACGGGGAAACGAAATCGCGCAGCATCCGCGATCCGCAGGTGAGCCGAAAGCCGCGGACGGCGATATTATCCTTGACCGCGAAGGGCACCCCCGCGAGCGGGCCTCCCGGGGAAGTGTCGGCGCTGCCGAGAACCGGATCGAATTGGAGAAACGTTCCGAGGTCGCCCTGGCGGGACTCGACGAACGCCCTCCACTTTGCCGCTGATTTTTCGCCCGTGGCCACGCCATCCCAGTCCATTGTCCCTCCGCCTTGCCCGTCGTGGCTTCCGGGCTCAGAGCACGTTTGGAATGACGATGAACCGCTCTTCGCGCTCGGGAGCGTTCTCCAGCAGTGTGTCGCCGAGCTCGGCGCGATTTTCCACGTCCTCTCGAAGCCTGTTTTCCTTCAGAAGGGCGTGGGTGGTGGGCGCCAGATCATGGACATCGATTTCCTGCATGTGCGAGAAATGGGCCAACATCTGTTCTACGGCCCGTCCCAGCTTCTCCAGCTCCTGTTCGGAGAGCGTCAGGCGAGCCATTCGCGCCGTGATGGCGAGCTCGGAGGCGTCCATGCACGTAGTTAATCCGGCGCTTCCCCAAGTGTCAAGGAGACCGGCGTCGAGCGGACGCGTGATCGGCGACGCGCAGCGCTTGACCCGGCTTCCTGCTGTTCGTACATTCATTGCTGGAGCCGTGTACCTCCGCAATCACTGACCGGATCCCTTCACGTCGTAAACAGGATTTTTGCGTGTTTTTTCGTCCGGGAAACAAATTTGCGTTTGACGCCGTGCACTGGCATGGTACAATACTGCCCGCGAAAACGAGGAACGTGAGTGGTAAAGAAGGATTTCCCGAAAATTCACTTCTATGATCAGGATCTTGTATCGCTTTACGACGAAACGTGGCATTTGATCAAGGACTATTGGAAGAAAGGCAACTCGCAAAACGGCCTGCACAACCGGTATTTCGCCCATCCCGACAGTACGCGGATCAATCAATTCGATACGTGCTTCTCCTCGTTTTTCCTGGTGTATTCGAACCGGATCTATCCGGTGATGTCGGGCTTGGACAATTTCTATGCCAAGCAGGAAGAGTCGGGCGCCATCCGGGGTGAATACCGCGAGTCGGACGGGAAGCCCGTTCACTCCAAGGACAATCCGAAGGGCGTCCAACCGCCCCTCTTTGCCTGGGCGGAATTCAACATCTACCACAAGCTCGGGGTGAAGAAGCGGATCCGAGAGGTTCTGCCGGTCCTGGAAAAGTATTACAAATGGATCGAAGACAGCTTCAAGGACGAGAATGGCCTGTATTCCGTTCCGCTGGCCGCCACGACGATGGAGAACTCGCCGCGCGACGGGATGTCATTCCCGATCGACTTCAATTCGCAGATGGCCCTGGCCGCGTTCTACATGTCAGAGCTCGCCGATATCGTGAACGACAAGGAAACCAACTACACCTACAAGAAGGCGTACTTCTCCCTGAAGACGAAGATCAATGCGCTGATGTGGGACGAGCGGGAAGGCTTCTACTATGACCTGGACGCAAGCCAGAAGCGACTCAAGGTAAAGACCATCGCTTCCTTCTGGCCGTTGATCGCGGAGATCCCCAACGAGGCGCGGGGTGAACGGCTGATCGAGCACCTGGTGGACCCCCACGAGTTCGGAATCGAGAACCCATTCCCCACCCTCGCTGTCCGGGACAAACATTTCGATGCCCAGGGCTCGGGCTACCGGGGGTCCGTGTACCCGCCCTTCAACTATATGGTGATCAAGGGCCTGGAAAAATACAAACGGCACGACCTGGCGCGGGAGTTCGCCATCCGCCACCTCTATCACGTGCTGGACGGCTTGTACACGGGAACGGGGAAAAAAGGCTCCCTCTACGAGGCGTATGCTCCGCACACGGAGGGCCCGGCGAAGTGGCCCGGAAAACGGGGGTTCCCCCGGATGATGTACCTGGCCTACACGTCGCTGACGACCATTTCGCTGATGCTGGAGAACATCATCGGCCTGGACATCTCGCTCCCGCGCAAGACGGTGGACTGGACCATCCCCACCCTCGAGGCAATGGGGATCGGGGATCTCGCCCTGAAGCGGAATCTCATATCGATCCTCAGCGCGAAAAGCAACCGGGGGTGGGAAGTGCACCTCGAGAGCGAGAAGTTGTACTACCTCACCATCGACTTATTCGGCGCCCGCAGTAAAACGCTCCCCATCCCGTCGGGCAAGTGCTCCCTGCTGGTGGACAAGCTGTAGGCCTGCCGCGCCCCTAAAACGCGCTGCGGCCGCGGAACGATCGGGCGAGGGTCTGCTTGTCCGCAAACTCCAGATCCCCCCCGACCGGAAGGCCGAAGGCGAGGCGGGAGACCCGCGCACCGGAGTCTTTCAATTCCTTGACGAGGTACAGGGCGGTCGTCTCTCCCTCGACGGTGGGATTGGTTGCCAGGATCACCTCGCGAATGCCGCCTTTCGATACTCTTTCCAGGAGGCTTCCGATTCGGAGGTTGTCGGGACCCACCCCGTCGATCGGGGAGATGGCACCCATCAGCACGTGGTACAGCCCCCGGTGCTCGTGGATCGACTCGATGGTCAGGACATCGCGCGCCTCCTCGACGACGCAGATCGACGTCCTGTCCCGTTGCGGGTCCGTGCAGATCGCGCAGGGGTCCACCTCGGTGTAGGTCCCGCAGATGCTGCACGCGCGAATCGTCTGTCGGAGCTGCGCAAGGTCTTCCGCAAGCGCACGGACGAGCGTCTCGTCGGTCCGCAGGAGGTAGTACGCGATGCGGGACGCGCTCTTTCTCCCGAGGCCCGGCAGGCGGGCGAGGTTCCCCACCAGCCTCTCAAGGGCGTTCACCTCTAGAACCCGAGCATCCCCGGCGGAAGGCCGAGCATTCCGGTTGCCTGGGAGACTTCTTCCCGGATCTTTTCCTTCAGCCGCTCAAGGGCGTCCGTCATCGCGGCGAGCACGAGATCCTGCAGCATGGGGATGTCGCGAGGATCCACCGCTTCGGCGGCAATCGTGACCTTCTCCACGAGCATCTGGCCGTTCATGTCCACCGTGACGAGTCCGCCGCCCGCGGAGCCGGTGACGCGGACCGCCTTCAGTTTTTCCTGGATTTCCCCCACGCGGGACTGCAGGCCCTGGAGCTGCTTGAACATCTCAAACGGATTGGTCGCCATGACCTTCCCCTTTCACGATCTCACCTCGGAACACCTTCTTCACAAGCTCGACCCGCTGGTCGACGTGCGCGCTCTCCGTCTTTGCCTCGCGGTAGGCGAGGCGAATCCTCGTCACCCCGGGCAGGAGAGAGGCGAACTGCGCGGGGAGCATCTCCCGGTCTTTCTGCACGATCTCACCCTGGAACCTGTCCCGGGCGGAAAACGTGAGGACGACTTCCTCGCCGTCCCGCGACGCCCCCTCCGCCTTTTCCAGGGCGGAAGCGAGGGCCGGCTTTTCGCGGCGCAGCGCATCAACGACTTTCCGCAGGGCCTGCTGCGGATCTGCCGCCGCGTCCTTCCCCCGGGGCGCATCCGGCGGGGACCGGGGAGTCGACGAGGCGCCGGGTCCCGAGAGGATTTGTCCCTTCACCATCTCCAGCGCGTCTCGGACCTCAGACGGGGTGATGAGTGAATCCAGCTGGGCGAGCCTGGTCAACAGCAGCTCGAGCTCGAATCGCTGGTTCAGCGAAAAACGGAGGTTCCGATAGAGGGTGAGGAGCATTTCGATGGCTTTCTCGATCTGGGGAGCAGTCAGGGAGTCCAGGACTTGCGGGTCGAAATCCCGCGGCGCATAGCCCAGAAGCGTGTCCTTGGCGATGCCGCTTTTCAGGAAAAGGAGATTGCGGAAGTACTCGGCTAGGTTCACGACAAATTGCTCGATGGAAACACCGGTGGAAAGAACTGCATCCGCGTGTTCCAGCACCTTCCCCGGATCTCCGGCTCGAAAGAGCCGCGCAAAGTCGTTCAACTCGTCGATGCCGAGAACGCCGAGCTTTTCGCGGATCCGATCCAGCGTCAGGGCCCCCTCCGCAAATGCGACGACCTGGTCGAGCAGGGTGTAGGCATCCCGAAGGGACCCGGTCGCCTCCTTGGCGATCCAGATCAGGGCGCGGTCCTCGGCCTGGACGCCCAGCTCGCCGGCGGCCTCGCGCAGCTTCTCCTTGATCTCGCCGGTGGAGATCATGCGGAAGTTGTACTGCTGACACCGGGATCGGATGGTCGCGGGAACCTTGTGCACCTCGGTGGTCGCAAAGATGAACACGATGTAGGGAGGCGGCTCTTCGATGGTCTTCAACAGGGCATTGAACGCGCTGTTGGAGAGCATGTGCACCTCGTCGATGATGTAGACCTTGTACCGCGCGGCATTCGGCGCGAACAGCACCTCGTCGCGGATTTCCCTCACGTCGTTGACGCTGGTATTCGAGGCTCCGTCGATCTCGATGACGTCCAGCGAGGCGCCGCGGGCGATCTCCTGGCAGCTCGCGCAGGTTCCGCACGGCGAGTCTGTCGGCCCCTTTTCGCAGTTCAGTGCCCGGGCCAGGATGCGGGCTACCGAGGTCTTGCCGACTCCGCGCGGCCCGGCAAAGAGGTAGGCGTGAGCGATCCGGCCCTGCCGGATGGCGCTGGTAAGAGTCGCGGTCACGAACTCCTGGCCGACGAGCTCGGCGAAAGTCTGTGGCCGCTTGCGTGTGGCGGTGACTTCGTACGACATGGCGGCCTCCACGCGCGCCGCGGTTCCCCGCGGATTCTCGCCGCGGTATTTCCGCGGATTCAAGCGCCGCGGTTCCCCGCGGATTCAAGAAAGCAACCCCCCCAGCTCCATCCAAGCCTGTTACGGCTCATGAACACGCTGCTTACCGCTGCTCCCTTCCGGGCCTGACGGGGTTGGGCAGCAGCCCATAGCGTATGACCTGAAAATCAACGCCAGAGGGGTTGTACGGAGAGAGTGGGATTCGAACCCACGGTACCCTTACGAGTACACACGCCTTCCAAGCGTGCACCTTCGGCCACTCGGTCATCTCTCCAGGCGAAGACTCGGCGGCTGATCCGTGCGACCCAGTGGCCTGGCGTCGGCTGCGGAGCCTTGTCGCCGAAAAAGACCTCGCGGAGAGAGTGGGATTCGAACCCACGGAGCCGCAAGCGGCTCAACGGTTTTCGAGACCGCCCGATTCGACCGCTCTCGCATCTCTCCGAGACCCGGGATGGGTGGAGGTCGGCGATGCACGCGGTTGCGCGGAGCCGACCAGAACCCTCACCCGGAATCCTACGTGCCCAAGAGGATTCGAACCTCCGGCCTTTGGATCCGCAATCCAATGCTCTATCCAGCTGAGCTATGGGCACATGCACTCCGCGTCTTCCGTACGTTCCCGTACCTGGCGCTGTAACCTCCAACTTCGCGGAGTACCGCGAAAGGTCTACGCCGCGCCTGCCGTGCATCCCTTCACTCGGCGCGGCTCGACATCCAACTCCGCGGAGTACCGCGGAAGGTCTACAGGGCTCGCTCTCGGGCTCTCGCCGTCCTGCGCGCCGCCTTGCGGCGTCGCTGGGCCGGCTGCCGCCCCAGGGGCATCCCTGCCCTCGCTCGCCCTCGACATCCATGTCTACGGAGAGGGGGGGATTCGAACCCCCGGTACCCTTTCGGGGTACAACGCCTTAGCAGGGCGCCCGATTCGGCCACTCTCGCACCTCTCCAGTTCACGCCGCCCCCCGGGGGCAGGCGAGGATCGCCTCGAATATCCCCTCAACTTTGCTGGCGCGAGTAGTACCAAGGGGCGGGGGAAACATGAGCGGAGAGGGAGGGATTCGAACCCCCGGAACCGCGAAGCGGCTCAACGGTTTTCAAGACCGCCTCCTTCGACCACTCGGACACCTCTCCCGAGAACAAAAAACGCGCACGCCGCTGAGAGCCAATGGCAAAGAGCGGCAGCGCATTTCTTCTTGCTCTCCTCGCCCGTTCACTATACCCATCGACCGGAGCTTTGTCAACAAAACTGGCCTTTTGCCAGCGGTTCCGGTGCCCCACCCGGCGCTACAATTCCGTTTGCGACTGCAGGAGCTTCGCCAGCGATTTCCTCGCCAGCAGGTCCGCGTTGACCATGCCGAGCACGCTGCCATTTTCGATCACCGGCATGGCGGAGATCCTGTGCAGCTCGAGCAGGTGCACCATGTCGAGGATGCCGGCGTCGGGCGGACAGGTGATGACGTCGCGCGTCATGACTTCCGCGGCGGGCGTCGAATCGGGCACGGCCCGAGCGCTGGCGCGCGTGATGTCCCACTCGGTGAGGACGCCGGCGATCTCGTGATTCGCCGTCACCACCGCGAGCATGGGGCTGCCCGCGTCGACCAGCTTGGCGGCGGCTTCCTGCAGGGAGCAGGCTGCCTCGATCGTGGGCAGTGATTCCATCAGGTCGGCGGCGGTGCGCCCACTTTCCTTCGAGGCGATGCGGCGGATGCTGATGCGTTCGGCGGCGTGGCAGGGAAGCATGTCGGGGTCAGCGAGAAGCAGGTCCACGAGCTCCCGCATGTTGCGGCGCAGGGCATCCTCCCGGTGTTTTTCACCGGCGAGGCGGCGTCTTTCCGCGAGGGCGGAAAACTCCGCGGCGTGCCGCTTCAGCCAGCCGTCCACCGCTTCGCGGTCTCCGAGCATCTCGCTCGGTATTCGAAGCTCGTCGGGGGTCGTGATGAGCCTTTCCTGCGCAGCGAAGATGACGCCGCCCGAGTTCACGAGGTAGTCCGTGGCGATCAGCGTTCCGCGCTGCCGATAGACGGCCTGCTCCATGCGGGCGCGCGCCGCCTTGCGGGCCGGATCGGGCAGGTACGTGTTCGCCCCTTCCACGCTGACGACCCAGCGGCCCATGCGGTCGACGGTCATCGCGGGGTTCGAGGCCGCATCGATGTCCAGATAGTTGGCGATGGGGGCTGCAGGGATCAGGCAGAACGCGCTCTCCCGCAGCAGGTCGTTGGGCTCCGTGGAGTATTTCAGGGTTCCACCCCGTCCCGCGGACATCCGCTCGAGGAAGAAACGGCGCGTGACGATGCCATCTCGTTGCCACCGATCGAACAATTCGTCGACCGGCAGTCCACTCGGGTCATGGAGGTAACCGTCTGCGTCAGAAATCCCGATGACTTTCGCGGTGGGGAGGCGGTCCCGCAGAATACGGGCAGCGTGCGCGCCGACGGCGCCGAATCCCTGGATCAGCACCGTCACGACGTCGGGGATGGTCAACGTGCCGAACTGCGGCAAGGCATTCAGGCGCGGGATTTCTTCCAGCAGCGCTTGCAGTGCGATCACCGTGCCGCCGGCCGCCGCCCCGAGCTCGTCAATGCGGTTGCCGCCCATGGCGGCGGGCTTGGAGAGGGCATGGTCGATGCCGTTTTCGACGGCGATGGTGTGCATGTCCGAATCGTTTGTTCCGACATCGGGACCCGGCAGGTAGATGTCTCGATAGCGGTAGAGAAGGCGCGCCCAGCCGCGGACGACCTCCCTGTGCCTGCCGGGCGAAAGCCCGCTGTCGGCGACGATGCCCGACTTGCCCCCGCCATACGGCAGATGCGCCGCGGCGTTCTTGAGGGTCATGCCGCGCGCGAGGTTGTGGATCGCGGCGGCAGTCACATCGGGCAGCATCCGGATTCCCCCCATCGAGGGCGTGCCCATGGCGAGATTGTCCACGACGAGGTAGCCGCCGATCTCGAGCGGCGAGGCGTCGTCCCACATGCAGATGAGGCGGTACGGACCGAGTGCATCCACGGCGATTCCAAGCCGGGCGAGCTGGTCCACGTCCGTGGAGTCGAATTCCAGAAAACAGAGGGCCCCTTCACGAACCAGACGCTTGCGCCACGCGCTTTCGGGGAGGCGCTCGCGGAGGTAGGAACTCATCCTGGCAGGGATCATGCGAACTCCTCCCTTCTCCGTCTCAGAGGCTGCAGGGCAACGAGGCGTTGCGCCCCGTCAGGTGTGCAGGTTCTTCGCCGCCGCAAAGCTCAGGCCTTTCTCGGTCAAAGCCCAGGCGGTGCGGTTGCAGGCATCCACTTTGTCGAGAAAATTGCGCTCCAGGTTTTCCCAGTCGCCGCTTTCGATGACTTCCTTTTTCTCGCGGAAGTAGTCGAGGATGTCGGAGAGGTGGCTGCGCGTGACGTCCACTTCCGGGTCGCCGCCTTCGTGCTTGGCGGCGATGTTCGCCACGTGGTCGGCGATCTCCAGCAGCTCGGCGCGCCGGTTGTACGGCTGGATGACGATGCTCTTCTGCGGCTCGGTGATGTGGTGCTCGAATCGCACGACCTTTTCGAAGCCGAGCGCCTTTCTGAAATCGGCGGTCAGTTCCATCGTCTGGTTGTTGATCGAGTTCGACCAGTTGAAACCGATCAAGGGACTGGTGCCATCGTCGCGGCTGAACAGTTTCGCCATTGTC
Organism: Spirochaetia bacterium; assembly: GCA_052144915.1. Taxonomy (GTDB): domain Bacteria; phylum Spirochaetota; class Spirochaetia; order SZUA-6; family Fen-1364; genus Fen-1364. The sequence goes on from JBKQPS010000001.1 coordinate 22,110, forward strand.
ATGATCCACAGCGCGTGGTAGGGATTGTCGGATCCGAAGAAAACAGAAATCTTGAACTGGATGTCGACGCCCAGGCGGTAGAGCAGGAAGCCCAGGAGGATCGTCCCTGCGTTGAAGTTCAACACGTGCTGAACGCCGCAGCGCGTGTAATAATGCAGGAACTCGTCCAGCCATGTCAGCGCATGCTCGTTGGGCTCACCAATGCCGCCGAAATAGCCGGTGATGGTGGCAGCCCCGCCGAGGTGCGGGTTGGAGCCGTCGGTGCCTTTCGTGTCCAGCGTCTCGACGAAGGAAGCGCCGATGATGTCCAGCGCAGCCACGATCGCGGGCAGGTCGCCGTCCGCTTCGGATTCCTTCATCCCGCGGACGGCAATGAATCGCCCGGGGACGAGGGTCTTGCCGGCAATGGCGAGCTCCGCCATTTTCCGCACCCAGGGAAAGTACTGCAGGGCGGAGACTTCGAGCGTGACGGCGAACTGGTCATCGAAATTGGCCGCATGCGCCGCCTCGCCCAGGACCTTGCGCCTGTACTCCTCGCGCGAGATGAACGCGCCCCGATCACGCTGCTCGATCAGCCAGTTGAGGTCCTTGATGTACTCGGGCGCCCTGGCTTGCACCTGCTTGAAAAGGTTCTCTCTCTTGCGCGATTCGCGATGCGCGCGGTTGATCTCCTCCGGTGTGCCATACCGGGCCACCACGCCGAGAAAATCCCTCATCACGCGCGAGTGCGGGTCGAGGAAGACCGCGTTGATGGAGTCCAGGCGGCCTGGCGTGATTTCGAGAAGGCGTTGGATGTCCGGGGTCATGTGACGTCCTCTTTTCCGAGCGCTCACTGCTCGCGCAGCATCTTCACGAGCTCGTCGTACTCTTCATCAGGCATGCCGAACCAGTTCTCCTGCGCGGGGAAGGTCTTCTCCGTCACTTCCTTGACGTAGGCTTTCAGCCCTTCACGAATGACGGCCCCCGCGTCGGCAAAGACCTTTGCCATGCGCGGCTTGAACTTCGGGTAGAGGGCGAAGGCGTCGTGATAGATGAGCAGCTGCCCATGCGCGTGCGGACCGGACCCGAGCGACATGATGATGCAGTTCTTCGCGCGCTCGGTGATGAGCTTGCAGAGCCGGTCGGGAACGAGCTCCAGGAGGATGCAGAATGCCCCCGCGTCCTCGAGTGCTTTCGCGTCATCCACGATCTTTTTCGCCAGCGCGGCGGATTTGCCCTGCAGCTTGAATCCACCCAGGGAGCTGACGCTCTGCGGCGTGAGCCCGAGATGGCCGATGGCGGGGATTCCTGAATCCACGATCCCCTTGATGCGGTCAGCCATGGCAGCGCCGCCTTCGAGCTTGATGCAGTCGCAGGCTGCTTCGGCCATGAAGCGCCCGGCGTTGCGTATCGCGCTTTCCACCGAGGGCTGGTAGGTCATGTAAGGCATGTCCCCCACGAGCCAGGCATTCGGCGCGCCGCGCCGGACCGCCGCCGCGTGGCGGATCATGTCGTCCATCGTCACGGGCAGGGTCGAGTCGAAGCCGAGCATGGTCATGCCGAGGCTGTCGCCGACGAGGATCATGTCCACGCCTGCCTGGTCCTGCATGGAGGCGGTTGGATAGTCATAACAGGTCAGCCAGGTGATCGGCTGGCCATCCGCCACTTTCTTGTACAGCCCGGGAAGTGTCATCCTCTTTCTTGGCTCAGTCATGATGTTCCTCCGAAAGGTCTCCTGGGCGAAACGTGGCCGCATCACGGGACAGGCAAGGCACGCATGGGGATGCAAAGGATTCTACCTCCGCCGATTGTCGTCCGCAAGCGGCACGTCCCGCCCGTGGATTCTATTGCAGGATCTGGAGGATTCTCTCGAGGTCGTCCGCGGAAAAATAGGAGATCTGGATTTTCCCCTTGCTGGAGGAACCCCTCACTTCGACCTTCGTGCCCAGCTTTTCGATGAGTCTCTCTTCGAGGGCGCGAATGTCCGGCTCGGGCCCTTTGTTCGGGCCGGGGGCGCCCCGTCCTTCCGCGCGAGCGCCTCTTGATCCCCTGTTCTGCGCGTTCGCCGCTTCCTCGGCTTCCCGCACCGAAATACCCTTGTCCACGATGCGGCGAAGGAGACTCTGCTGGTCCGCGGGATTCGCGAGCATCAGCAGCGCTCGCGCGTGCCCCGGGCTAATCGTTCCCTCTTCCAGCGCGGCCTGTGCGTCGTCTGGCAGCTTCAGGAGGCGGATCGTGTTGGCGACCGTCGAGCGGTCCTTGCCCACTTTCTGGGCGACCTGCTCCTGGCTGAGGCCCGCCATCTCCATCAGCCGTCTGTAGGCGTGCGCCGCCTCGATCGGCGAGAGGTCTTCCCGCTGGATGTTCTCGATCAGCGCGATCTCCAACTTTTCCTGGGCGGTGAACCGCCGCACAACGGCGGGGATCTTTTCCAGTCCCGCCAGCCGCGCGGCGCGGACCCGGCGTTCTCCAGCGACGACGACATAGCCTCCCCGGTCGTCGACCTCCGCCAGGACGGGCTGGAGAACACCTTTCTCCCTGATGGAATCCGCCAGCTCGCGAAGCGCAGGCTCGTTGAAGTCGTGACGGGGCTGCTCGGGATTCGGCCGCAGGTCGGCAAGCGGCACCTCCGCGACGGAGGAAGACTCCGCGTGCTGCTCGCCGCCGAGGAGCGCATCGATGCCCTTGCCGAGGACCTTCCTAGACATTGAGGAGCACCTCCTCCGCGAGCTTCTGGTAGCTGCGCGCTCCAATGCACTCCGGGTCGTACTGGTTGATCGGCTTGGCGAAAGAAGGGGCTTCGCTCAGCCGCACGTTGCGGGGAATGATCGTGCGGAATACCTTCTCCTTGAAGTAGCCGGTGACCTCCTGGACCACGTCGTGCGCCAGCCGTGTGCGGGAGTCGTACATGGTGAAAAGGATCCCGCCGATCTTCAGCTCCTTGTTGAGCATCTTCTGCACCCTGTTCACCGTCTTCAGAAGGAGGCTCAGGCCCTCCAGGGCGAAGTATTCGCACTGGAGGGGGATGATCACGAAGTCCGCCGCGACCAGGCCGTTCAGCGTCAGCAGGCCCAGGGACGGCGGGCAGTCGATGAAAATGTAGTCATAGCTGCCGGCGAGCGGCAGGAGCGACTTCTTGAGGAAGTATTCGCGCTCCTCCTGATCGACCAGCTCCACCGAAGCGCCGGTGAGATCGATGCTGGAAGCGATGATGGACAGGTTGGGGACCGTGCAGGTTTGAACGGCCGCATCCGAGGATACCTTGCCCATGATCAGCTCGTAAATGCCCGGCTGGTCCTTCTTCGCGCCGACCGAGCTCGTGGTATTGCTCTGAGGGTCGAAATCGACGAGGAGCACCCGCTTGCCCGCCTCCGCGAGGTAGGCACCGAGATTCACCGCGGTGGTGGTCTTCCCCACACCGCCCTTCTGGTTGGCGAACACGACGATTTTCCCCATCGCATGAGGAATAGCCCATTTCCCTCGGGGGAGCAAGAGTTCGGGACTTCTGTTTCCGAAACATTTGTTGAGTAAATTCATGCCGCTCTTCGAAAAAAACGAGGGCTTGCGCCGGATCTCCAGTTGCGCTATACCAAAGGCCATTCCGCACGACGGCTGAGACATCCTTGGGAGGGGAAGAACGTGTTCGTGTCCATAAAAAAGCGTAACGGGATAATTGTCCCTTTCCGTCCAGACAAGATCACTACCGCGATAGAACGGGCGGGCAGGGCGACCGCGGAGTTCGACCGGGAAATTGCCGGCCGACTGACCCTCCGCGTGCTCAACCTGGCGCAACAGGCGCTCCCCGGAAGCATCCCTTCGGTCGAGCAGATCCAGGATATCGTGGAGGAGGTTCTCCTCTCCTCCCAGTTCAAGGCAACGGCCAAGGCCTACGTCATCTACCGCGATCAACACGCCCGCAATCGCGAGATCGTATCGCGCGCGGACGTCGACCTGATCGACAAGTACCTGGACCGCGCCGACTGGCAAGTAAACGAAAACTCCAACATGGGCTATTCCCTGCAGGGACTGAACAACTACGTCTCCTCCGAAGTCAGCAAGATCTACTGGCTGAACAAGATCTACCCCCCCGCCATCCGGCTGGCCCATTCCGACGGAGACTTCCACATCCACGACCTCGGCATTCTCTCCGTATACTGCGTGGGGTGGGACCTCGACGACCTCCTCCTGCAGGGCTTCAAGGGCGCGCCGGGAAAAGTAGAGAGCAAACCGGCAAAGCACTTGCGCAGCGCCCTCGGGCAGGTGGTCAACTTCTTCTACACTCTCCAGGGGGAAGCGGCCGGCGCGCAGGCTTTTTCTCACTTCGATACGCTGCTGGCGCCGTTCATCCGCTTCGACGGCCTGGACTTCGACGAGGTGAAGCAGGCCCTGCAGGAGTTCGTGTTCAACATCAATGTCCCCACCCGGGTGGGGTTCCAGACGCCATTCACCAACATCACGCTTGACCTCAAGATCCCGGCTCACATGTCCGCCGCGCCGGTGATCCGGGGAGGGCAGTACCTCACGAACACCTACTCCGAGTTCCAGGAGGAAATGGCCCTCTTCGACCGCGCTTTCCTGGAGGTGCTTTCGGAGGGAGATGCCAAGGGCCGCGTGTTCACTTTCCCCATTCCCACGTACAACATCACGAAGGACTTCCCCTGGGACGATCCCGCGCTGGACATCCTCTGGAAAGTGACCGCGCGATACGGCATTCCCTATTTTTCCAACTTCGTAAACTCCGACATGTCCCCCGAGGATACACGCTCCATGTGCTGCAGGCTGCGGCTCGACCTTCGCGGGCTGCAGAAACAGCGGCCACTGGAAAAACGCGGCGGCGGGCTTTTCGGCGCGAACCCGCTGACCGGGTCGATCGGGGTGGTCACGATCAACATGCCGCGTCTGGGCTACCTCGCCTCGGACGAAGGCGAGTTTCTCGGCAACCTGGGAGAGCTGATGGACCTCGCCCGGGATTCCCTCGAGATCAAGAGGAAAATGCTCGAGCGATTCACCGAGAACAATCTCTACCCGTACACGCGGCACTATCTTCGCGGCGTGCGGGAGCGCTTCGGGCAGTATTGGAAAAATCACTTCTCCACGATCGGCCTGGTGGGATTGAACGAAGCCTGCCGGAACCTGCTCGGAACGAATATCGGATCTTCTTCCGGACAGCTGTTCGCCCTGCGCGTGCTGGACTACATGCGGGAGAAGCTCATCACGTTCCAGGAACAGACCGGCAGCAACTACAACCTCGAAGCCACGCCCGCGGAAGGCACCTCCTATCGACTGGCGCGGCTGGACGCGGAGAAGTATCCCGGGATCACCTCGGCAAACGATGAACCGGGAGGCCGGCCTTTCTACACGAACTCGTCCCAGCTGCCGGTGCAGTACTCCGACGACATCCTGGAGGTGCTCGATCTCCAGGACGAGCTGCAGACGAAATACACCGGGGGAACAGTCGTGCACCTCTTCGTGGGCGAAGAGATCGTGAACCCGCGCAGCGTGAAGAACCTCGTGAAGCTCATCTGCGAGCGCTACCACCTGCCGTACTTCACGGTGACGCCGACTTTCAGCGTCTGCCCGACGCACGGCTACCTCTCGGGCAGGCAGGAATCCTGCCCGCACTGCGGCGCGGCTGCCGAGGTGTACTCCCGCGTCGTGGGCTATCTGCGTCCGGTGAACCAGTGGAACGAGGGAAAAGTGGAGGAGTTCAAAGTGCGGAAGATGTTCCGGCTCGTCTGAGCCGCCGCCTGCCCGCGCCTTCGATGGTCATCGGCGGTCTTCAGAGATTTTCCCTCTCGGATTTCCCCGGGATGATTTCCGCGATCGTGTTCACCCGGGGCTGCAGCTTCCGCTGCGCCTACTGCCACAATCCCGAGCTGGTCGATCCGTCACGGTACGCCGAGGAGTTCCCATTGAACGAGGTCCGGGACTTCCTTCGATCCCGCAGGGGATGGCTCCAGGGAGTTGTCGTCAGCGGCGGCGAACCCACCCTGCACGCCGACCTTCCGGAGTTTCTCCGCGAGTTGAAGCACATGGATTTTGCGGTAAAGCTGGATACCAATGGGACGAAGCCCCTCATGATTCAGCGCCTCGTCGCGGAAAGGCTCGTGGACTTCATCGCCATGGACATCAAGGCGCCTCTTGCTTCCTACGAACACAGGGTGAATGCAGCGGTAGACACTTCCGCTATCCTGCGGAGCATCGAGTTGATCATTGCCTCCGGTCTCCCCCACGAGTTTCGAACGACGTGCCTCGACACCCTCCCTTCGACAGACGACTTTCTGTCCATCGCGCAGCTTGTGAAGGGATGCGACCAGTACGTTCTTCAGCCATTCCGGGGAGGAAAGGTGCTGGATCCGTCGATGGCAGCCGGGCAGCCGCCGGACGAATCCCGGCTTGCCCGGATCGCAGAAACCCTGTCCGCGGCGGGCATTGCGGCGAAAGTTCGTTAGGCCAGAACGACCTGCTCCGCGGTGACAATGGCGTTGTGCAGCTCCGACGGGGTTGTCGCGTCTTCCAGCCGTCCTTCGAGAAAATCACTCTCGAATATTCCCGCGATGTGGGAAAGAAGAATCTGGTGAATGCGCGGAGTGTCGGCGGGAGTGAGCAGGATGAAAAGCAGATTGATGTCTTCCCCCGGCACGGGTGAGGCGATGGGCTTTTTCAAACGGGCGACGATGACCATGGGCTGCACCAGACGAGACAAGCGGGCGTGCGGAATCGCGAGCCGCTTCCCGACGTAGCTGCTTCCCAGCCGTTCCCTGTCCACGATGGAAAGCATGATCGCATCGCGCGAAACAGGGAGATCCTGCACGCTGATGCGCTGAAGGGCATTTCGGGTGGCACCCTGGATGCTGGTGCCTTCGACATCCAGGAGCGTGTGCTCGAGAGTCAGCAGATCAGCGAGATGGACGGTCGGCTCGGTCGGGTATTCCTCCTCCACCGTCCCGATGACCTCTTCGATCGCGTCTTCCAGCGTGATGATGCCGGTCCATCGGCCATCCTCCCCGAAGACCAGGGCCATGTGCGCGGCCTTCCTCTGCATTTCCGAAAGCCTCTGCTCCAGCGGATCCTGCTCGCGAAAACTGGGACACGGACGGACAAAGCTCGACAGGGAGTCGGTGGACTTTCCCGCCTGCACGGCAAGGAGCAGATCCTTGACGTGCACGTATCCCAGCGGTTTTTCCGGGTCGTCTCCCAGAAGGGGGTACCGTGAGAACCGGCACTCCGCGATCACGCTCTCGTTCTGTTCACGGGTGCTGGCCAGGCTGAGGCACCGGACGAGCCTCCGTCCGCGCATCGCGTTTCGAACGGTGAGACTTCCCATGTCGAGAACGTTTTCGATGTGCAGGAGACGCCGGAATGAGAGCATCCCGCTCGACTGGGACTGATCGAGGATGATCCTGATCTCCTCCTCCGAATGGGCGGCTTGGTCGGAGACCGGCGGAAGCCGAAAGATCCGCAGGATCGCATTCACCGTCGTATTGAGCAGAAGGATGGGGAGAATGAAAACATATCGGAAGACCACCATGGGGTAGGCCGTCCGCAGCGCCGACTTCTCGGTGCTGCGAATCGCCACTGATTTCGGAACCAGCTCCCCGATCACGATATGGAGGAATGAGACCAGAAGGTACGCGAGGGCCACGGAGATACTATGCGCGGTGACCCCCGCTGCCAGCCCGGACAGCCCGACACGACGGACAAGCGGAAAGAGAAAAGTTGCAAACGCGGGCTCGCCGACAAAACCCAGACCTATGCTCGCCAGGGTGATGCCCACCTGGCAGACCGAGAGATATTCGTCCAGATGCGCCTGGATCCGTTCAAGAACTTTCGCCCGCCTGTTTCCCGCCTCGGCAAGGGCCTCGACTTGCGTGGGCCGCATTTTCACAGCCGCGAACTCTGCGAGCACGAAAAATGCGTTCAGCAGGATGAGCAGGAAGGCGAGAATCAGGTAGAAGGTGAAAGTCATTCGATCCCTCGACATGCTGACGTCATGTCCATGGCAGGCATGGTAATTCGTTTTCTTCGACAAGGGGAAGCATCATTCGCTCCGGCGCATCGAGCTCATCTCTGCAAGTGTTCCACGTGGAACATTACGGTGAAACAACACCAAAGGTGTTTCACGGGAAACTTGACAGTGAAACAACCCGCCTTGTAGACTCGGGAGACCATGACGGACTTCGAAGAAGGCTTCCTTCTTGGCATCCTGGTTGGCGAAGGACATTTCGGCGGTGATGGGCGGCAGCCGCAAGTCACCCTGCGAATGCATGCGAGACATGAAGAGCTTTTTCGCTGGCTTCTTGTGGTGGTCCCCGGCTCTGCACTCTACGGTCCCTATCATCACGGGGGGAGAAACTATTTCCAGTGGATGACCCGAGGCAAGACGCTTCGCGAGGAGCTGCTGCCGATCCTTCTCCGCCATTTTGACTCGATAGACGAACATGTCCGCAATCGAATTCAGGAGATGACCACCCGCTACCGCCTTGCCGAGAAGGTCGACGGAGGTTGGCATCTTCTGGAGTCCCCTCGGGTCAAGCCCGACCGTCCCAGGCGATAAAGACCCAGCCGAGCCGACGACCCGAAGCTGAAACCCTCGAACAGGGAGTCTCAGCTTTCCTCGGAGCCTTCTTCCGATTCGGATACGGCCGCATCAGCTCCCCCGCCGTTTGCCGCGCCCTGCCCATCAGGCGTCTGCTCTTCTTTCACCACCCGGGCGACCCCGACCACGACATCCGGTTTCGTGATGTTGACGATCCGCACGCCCATGGCCGTCTTCCCCAGCGTTGCCACCTCTGTAAGGCGCAGCTTGAGGGTATTTCCCTGCGACGTGATGCAGACGAGGTCGTCCCGGTCGTTCACGGACAGTACACCAATCACCTCTCCGGTCTTTTCCGTGGCCCGGTAGCAGATCTGTCCACCCGTTCCCCTTCCATGTGCGAGAAATTGTCGTATTCCGTGCGCTTCCCATATCCGAACTCGCTCACCAGGAGCATCTGCTCCCCGGCCCTGACCATGGCGACACCGGCGAGCTCGTCCTTGTTCGAGAGACGAATACCTCGCACCCCATGCGACGCCCGGCCCATCCCCCGAACCGCTTCCTCCCCGAACCGCAGGGCGTTGCCCTTGCGGGTCACCAGGACGACTTCGTCCTTGCCCGAGGTGAGCAGCGCAGTCACGAGGCTGTCACCCTTGTCCAGCCGAATCGCCACGATGCCCCTGGTCCGCGCGTTGGTGAAATCGGAGATGGCGACCTTTTTCACGACCCCCTGCCTGGTTGCCATGAGGACGAACCGCTCGTCTGTGAAATTGCGCAGGCTCACAATGGCGGTGATCTCCTCCTCGCTGCCGAGCGAAAGAAGGACCTTGATGCTCTGGCCCTTTGCCTGCCGGCTGCTTTCGGGGATCTCGTGCACCTTCACCCAGTACGCCTTGCCCTGGTTGGTGATGAAAAGCACGTAGTCATGGGTGGACGCCACGAAGAACTGCTCGATGAAGTCGTCCTCCTTCAGAAGCGCGGAGGAGGACCCCTTCCCCCCCCGCCCCTGGCGCCGATACGCGGTGACGGGGATTCGCTTGATATACCCGCGGTTCGAGATGAGGATCGCCATGTCTTCCTCGGTGATCAGGTCCTCGATGTTGATCTGCTCGGCTTCCTCTTCGATGATCTCGGTCCTCCGGTCATCCCCGAACTTGTTCGAGATCTCCTGCGTCTCTTCCTTCACGACTCCCAGGATCTTCTGCTCGCTCGAGAGCAGCTCTCTCAGGTGGTCGATCAGGGCACGCACCTCGGCCAGTTCGTCGATGACCTTCTGCACCTCGAGACTGGTGAGGCGCTGCAGGCGCATGTCGAGGATCGCCTGCGCCTGCTTCTCGGAGAAGGTGAACCGGGCAATCAGGTTCAACCGGGCCGCCTCGGTGTTCTGCGATTTCTTGATGATGGCGATTACTTCGTCGATATTCTCCAGGGCGATTTTCAGCCCTTCCAGGATATGGGCACGTTCCTCTGCCTTCGCGAGGTCGAACCGGGTCCTGCGGGTCACCACTTCCTGGCGGTGGGCGATGAAGTATTCGAGCATCTGCTTCAGCGACAGGGTTTTCGGCAGGCCTTTGACCAGCGCGAGGGTGTTCACCCCGAATGCCGCCTGGAGCTGGGTATGGGCGAAGAGCTGGTTGAGAATGACTTTCGGCGAGATCCCCCTGCGGAGATCGATGACGATTCTCATCCCGTGCCGATCAGACTCGTCGTTGAGATCGACGATTCCGTCGATCTTCTTCTCTTTTACCAGGTCCGCGATACGAACGATCAGGGCAGACTTGTTCACCTGGTAGGGGATCTCGGTGACAATGATCGAGTCCTTCCCCTGGCTGGAGCTTTCAACGGTCACCTTCGCCCGGACGATGATCTTTCCCCTGCCCGTCAGGTATGCGTCCCTGATTCCTTTCCGGCCCAGGATGATGCCGCCGGTGGGAAAATCCGGCCCCCTGACCAGCTTCATCACCTCTTCATCAGAGGCCGCGGGAGAGTCGATCAGCTTCACGATTGCCCCGCAGATCTCGCGCAGGTTCTGGGGGGGAATGTTGGTGGCCATCCCGACCGCGATGCCGCTGGACCCGTTGGCGAGCAGGAAGGGAAATGCAGCCGGCAGGACAAGCGGCTCAGTCTGCGAGCCGTCATACGTCGGGCCGAAATCGACGGTGTCCTTGTTGATGTCGCGGAGCATCTCCTCCGCGATCCGGTTCATTCTCGCCTCGGTGTACCTCACCGCCGCGGGGGGATCCCCGTCGATGGAGCCGAAGTTGCCCTGGCCGTCCACCACGGGGTAGCGCATGTTGAAGTCCTGCGCCAGGCGGACGAGAGAATCGTAGATGGCCATGTCTCCGTGCGGGTGGTACTTCCCCAGGACATCGCCGGTGATGCGGGCGCACTTCTTGTACGGACGGTCGGCATGCAGCCCCATCTCGTTCATGCCGAAGAGGATCCGGCGGTGGACGGGCTTCAGGCCATCGCGCACGTCCGGAAGCGCGCGCGAGACGATGACCGACATCGCATAGTTCAGATACGAGGTCCTTACCTCTTCCTCGATCGGGAGAGGGATGGTGCGGGATTTCACGTCAGCCACGATAGGTTCCCCCTGGGCGGCGGATCACACGTCGAGGTTGGTCACCGCCAGCGCGTTTTCCTCGATGAACTTTCTCCTCGGTTCCACGTTCTCGCCCATGAGGGTCGTGAAGATCTCTTCCGCCTCCACACCGTCCTCCAGCTTGACGTGGATGATGCTGCGTTTCTCCGGGTTCATTGTCGTTTCCCAGAGCTGCTCCGGGTTCATTTCCCCCAGGCCCTTGTAGCGCTGGATCGATACTTCGCCCTCGTTCTTGCCGTTGCGCTTCAGCAGGTCATCCTTTTCCGCATCGTCATAGGCGTATGTCACCTGCTTTCCCATCTCGATCTTGTACAAAGGAGGCATGGCGATGTAGACGTGGCCGTGCTCGAGCAGCTCGCGCATGTAGCGGAAGAAGAAGGTGAGCAGGAGGGTGCGGATATGGGAGCCATCCACGTCCGCGTCCGCCATGATGATGATCTTCCCGTAACGGAGCTTGGAGATCTCGAATTGGGTGCCGACCCCTGTTCCGAGCGCGGAGATGATGGGAAACAGCTTGTCGTTGGTCAGGACCTTGTCGATGCGGGTCTTCTCCACGTTCAGCATCTTGCCCCAGAGCGGGAGAATGGCCTGAAAGACCCTGTCCCTTCCCTGCTTTGCACTGCCGCCGGCCGAGTCCCCTTCCACGATGTACAGCTCGCATTTTGCCGGGTCATCCTCCGAACAGTCGGCGAGCTTCCCCGGAAGCCCGCTGTTCTCCAGGAGGCCCTTCTTGCGGGTCATTTCACGGGCTTTCCTCGCGGCTTCCCTCGCCTTGGCCGCCATGATCGACTTGTCGAGTATCTTCTTCACGACGTCGGGGTTCTCGTCGAAGAACAGGGAAAGCCGGTCATAGGTGAGACTTTCCACGATGCCTTTCACGTCGGAGTTGCCCAGACGCGCCTTGGTCTGGCCCTCGAATTGCGGCTCGGGCACCTTCACGGAAATGACCGCGGTCATCCCCTCCCGCACGTCCTCTCCGCTGAGGTTCTCCTCCAGCTTCTTGGAGAGGTTGAGCTTTTTCATGTAGTCGTTCAGGCACCGGGTCAGGGCGCTCTTGAACCCGATGAGATGCGTCCCGCCTTCGCGCGTGTTGATATTGTTCGCAAAGGTGAAGATCGTCTCGTTGTAGCCGTCGTTGTACTGAAGGCCGACTTCAACCCGCGTGTGGTCGCGCTCGCTGTCGAAATAGACCGGCTCCTGGTGGATCAGCTCCTTGTTCTTGTTCAGGAACTCGATGAAGGACTTCACGCCCCCGTCGAAGTGGAAGAGGTGGCTCTTGAGGGGCACCGCGCGATCGTCGGCGACCGCGATCTGGATGCCCTTCGTGAGAAAGGCCAGCTCGCGAAGCCGGTTGGACAGGACGTCGAAGCTGAACTCGATTTCCTCGAAGATCTGCTTGTCGGGCTTGAACCGGGTGATGGTTCCGTGCCGCGTCGTGTCGCCCGTGATCGCCACCGGCTTTTCCGGGACGCCGCGCACGTAGCGCTGGTAATGGACTTTCCCCTCGCGATGAACTTCCACCTCGCACCATTCGGACAGCGCGTTCACCACGGAGGCGCCGACGCCGTGAAGACCCCCCGAGACCTTGTAGGTGTTCTTGTCGAACTTCCCACCGGCGTTCAGCTTGGTCATCACCACCTCGAGGGCGCTCATCTTCTCCGTTGGATGCACATCCACGGGGATGCCGCGGCCGTCATCCTCGACGAGAACAACGTTGCCCTTCAGAAGCTGGACGGAGATGGATGAGCAGGCGCCGACCAGGGCCTCGTCGATGGAGTTGTCGACGATTTCGAAGACGAGCTGGTGCAGGCCGTCCAGGCTGGTCGAGCCAATGTACATGCTGGGCCGCTTCCGGACGTGCTCCAGACCCTTGAGGACTTGAATGTTGTGTGCGCTATATGTTTCGTGCATGGGAAACGGTCGCGAGGCTCCTCATCACCATACGAAGAAACAAGGAAAAAATCAACACGGCTTGCGCGGGAGGAAGCGAACGCATTTCCCGCGTGCGCCTGAAATTGCAGAAATCGGGAGGCCCACGGGGCCCTGCGAGGCTCTCCGTCGACCGCACTTGCCGGATGCAAAGCGATCGATTAGACTCCCCGAAGGCCGTGTGAATAAGCTGTGGATAGACAACCAGGTTTCCCGCGGGAACGAGAGGATAGAGAATGAGCAATCTCATTGATACTAAATGTTATGTTCCTCGGAAATATCGATTTACAAAGCCTTACAAGATATTGAATTATATAGAACATCCCGACGCAGGTGCACAGTCGCGCCCTCTTTGCCTCGGGAATCCCGTCTCCGCCGCGCCGGGTGAGACCCGCCGGAATGTTGACAAGCTGTGGATAGATTGGCGATAAGAAGGGGAAAATCTCGTGGAGTCAGGAAAGAAGGGCTACGAGGCTTTCTGGAAGCAGACCCTCAAGGACCTCGCGGATGACATCTCGGAGCAGGAGTTTTCCACGTGGTTCCGTGGCATCGAGTATACGGGCGGTGGTGACTCTCAGATCACCCTTTCGGTTCCCTCGTCTTTTATCAAGGACCAGATATCTCAGAGATACCTGACCAAAATAGAAGAGAAGCTGGCCGAGCTCGCGGGCCAGGAGCTGACCGTGAAGTTCTCCGTCCAGAAAAAGAGCTCTTCCAAGGGGGGGCACGACGAAGGCGGTCGATCGCAGAAAGCCGAGGAAGCCGTCACCCGCAAGCGTCAGCATCCCCAGCTGAACAAGGAATACACGTTTGAGCGCTTCATCATCGGGGAGTCGAACTCCTTCGCCGCAAACGCAGCGCTCGCCATTTCTCGAAACCCCGGCACGGGCTACAATCCCTGCCTGATCTACGGAGGCGTCGGCCTCGGAAAGACGCATCTCGTCCAGGCCATTGGCAATTCGGTGTACCGGGAGTTTCCCGACCTGAAGGTCGCCTACGTGACGGTTGAAACGTTCGCCAATGAGTTCATCCTGTCCATCCAGAAAAAGACCGGGCACCAATTCAAGAACAAGTACCGGCTCGTGGACGTCCTGCTCATCGACGACATCCAGTTTCTCGAGGGCAAGGAAGGCACGCAGGAGGAGCTTTTCCACACCTTCAACGCGCTGTACGACGCGAACAAGCAGATGGTTTTCACCTCGGACAGGCCCGTGGCGGAGATCCGGAGCCTCTCGGACAGGCTGCGCAGCCGTTTCGAGCGGGGATTGAACGTCGACCTGCAGCCGCCGAACTACGAGACGCGCATCGCCATCCTCAACCGCAAGGTGGAGGAGAAGAAAGTGAAGATTCCCGACGAGGTCGTCGAGGTGATCTGCCGCAACATCAACACGAATGTGCGGGACCTCGAAAAGGCCCTCACCAAGCTCATCGCATACGCGGAGCTCGTGAACAAGCACATCACGCTTGACATTGCCCGTCAGCAGCTGAAGGACTTCTTCGCCCAGCCGAGCCAGAAGAACATCACGATCGAGCTCATCCAGAAGATCGTCTCGGAGTACTTCGGCCTTTCCTACAAGGACCTGCGTGGCAAGAGGAGGACGAAAGCGGTGGCTTTTCCTCGCCAGGTCGCCATGTACCTTTCCCGGGAGCTCACCGAGTATTCCACGACCGAGGTGGGCGCGGAGTTCGGCGGCAGGGACCATACGACCGTCATGCACGCCTGCCAGAAGATCGAAGACAGGATGAAGCTGGATCCGAATATCGAACCGACCCTGCAGACGCTCCTGAAACGGATCAAGGAAAACAATGGGTAGCCACGGACGGCGAAGGCGAGCGAGGGCAGGGACGCCCGAGAGCGAGCCCTGTAGCCAGAAATGCCGCCAGGAGCGGCCGCGAATGCCGCCAGGAGCGGCCGCGAATGCCGCCAGGAGCGGACGCGAATGCCGCCGAAGCCTTGTGGATATCTGGTTGATAACCATGACGTCTACGCCGACGGAGCTGTGCATGTCTCAGTTGACAGGATGGCGCTCAATGTGCGAAATCCGAATGAGGAAGCAGGAAAAGAGGCCATTGTGGAGAACCGGGGGAAAAGCTCTCACACTTGTTCTCACTTCCATTTCCTTTTTCAGCAGAAAATTGATCGTGCTTTGCACAATCCAGCTGTGCCCACCGGTACTACTATTGATCTAGAATTCTCTAGAAGATAGAGAAGGAGGAAACGATGAAGTTCACCTGCTCCCGCAACGACATTCTCAAGGAAATATCCATTGCACAGGAGGTCATTTCATCCAGGAACTCCCTGTCGGTTCTCTCCAATGTCCTCCTCACCGTCGTCAAGGGGGAGTTGAAGCTCCAGGCAACGGATTTGAAAGTGGGATTCGAGACCAGTCTGCCCGTCGAAGTCACTCAGGAAGGAACCACGACAGCTTTTTGTGACAAGCTGTTGAACATTCTCCGATCGCTGCCGGAGGGTGACGTGGAGCTGGAGCAGTCAGACCCGACAATGCTCCGCATCCGGCCCCTGTCGAAGAAGGTGGACTTTCAGCTGCGCTGCATCCCCTCGGACAAGTACCCCGAGCTGGCGCGCGCATCGGACAGCATGTATCTGGACTTCCCGCAGAAAGACTTCAACGAGATGGTGTCGCGAACCGTTTTTGCCGTCTCTGATGACGAGACGCGCTACTTCATGAACGGCATATTTCTGGAGAAGCGCGATGACAGCCTCATCATGGTGGCGACGGATGGCCGCCGGCTCTCCTTCATCTCCCGGAAAATCCCCGTGCGAATGGAGAACATGAAAGGCGTCATCCTCCCGCCGAAGATCCTCACGATCGTTCGAAAGCTCTCCTCGGGCGAGGGCTCCCTGTCCCTTGCCCTTACGGACAAGAACGTGTTTGTCCGGCTCGGCGCCACGCGGTTGTCGTCGAACCTCATCGACGGCCAGTTCCCGGACTACCGCCGGGTCATCCCGGACAACCAGAAGTACCGTGCAACCATCGAGAAGGCGGCGCTGGAGGATGCGCTGCGCCGCGTGTCCCTCCTGGTCGAGCAGAAATCGCGCAAGGTCGTTTTCTCGCTCTCGGAGTCGAGCCTCACGATCATGTCCAAGGAAAGCGAGTTGGGGATCGCCACGGAAGAGCTGCCATGCGAGTACGCCGGGCCCGCGATGTCCTTTGCCGTGAACTGCATGTACATGAGCGAGCCGCTGCACGAGATCGGCAGCGCGACGGTGACCATGGAGTTCAGCGACGTGAACAAGGCCATCACGTTGAAGCCGGCGCCGGACGAAGGGTATACGAACATCATCATGCCCATGCAGCTGGATTGAATCCGCCGCCCTGCGGACGCCGATGAGATGGGATTTGAGAGGCTGCGATTCTTCAATTTCCGAAACCTGAAGGACCGCGAGCTCTCCCTGGGCGCCCGGGAGATATTCCTTGTCGGCCGCAACGGGCAGGGAAAGACAAACCTCCTCGAGGCTGTTCACCTTCTCTCTCTCGGTTCCTCCTTCCGTGAAAAACGCGACGCCGCCTTGTCGCGGGATCCCCGCGAGTCGACGGGACTGTTCGCTCGCTACGCCTCCCCCGGGGCAGGGGAAAAGACTTTCAGCCTGCAGTTCTCGGCGGACCACCGGAAGGAGCTCCGCGTGGATGAAAAGACCCTGACCGACCGCCGCGATCTTTTCTCCGAGGTGCTCTGCCTGTGTTTCGTCCAGCAGGACATGGCATTCGTCGCCGGGTCCCCGGAGGAGCGGCGGCGGTTCTTCGACCAGACCCTCGTTCTCTCCGATCTCTCATTTCTGGATTCGCTGCGCGGCTACCGGCAGGTCCTGAAGTCGCGAAACCTCTGCCTCCGGGAGAATCGCGACGATCTGCTGGACGTGTTCGACGCCCAGCTTGCGGCCCAGGGGCTCGTCCTGCAGAAGCGCCGCGCGGACCTCGTGGGGGAGTTCGACGGCATCTTTCGCGCCCTTCTGTCGGAGATTTCCGGCTCCGCGCAGGAGATCGAAATCCGCTACCGCCCTTCCTGGGAAGGCCTGGGCACAACGGACGAAGTGATCGGACATCTCGCCCGTCGACGCGAGAGGGACCGGGTCTTCGGGGCTACAACCTCGGGCCCTCATCGCGACCTTTGCTCGTATCTCCAGGAGGGGAGGCAATACACGCATTACGCCTCGACGGGCCAGCTGCGGCTGTGCGCGCTCGCCCTTCGCGTCGCCCAGGCTCGCTACCTTTCCGGACGGAGCTCACGCCCGCCGGTGCTCCTGGTCGATGACGTACTGCTGGAGCTCGATCCGGGGAAGAAAAGCGCCTTTCTCGCCCGCTTTCCGCGCTACGACCAGGCGTTCTTCACGTTCCTCCCCGACGAGAGCTGGCGTTCCTTCCGCAGCGCCGATACCCTCGTCCTCGACGTCGAGAACGGCGATTTCCGCGAAACGCGTGGCTAGGGGGTCGATGAAAAAGGTCGGCGATCTTCTCCGAGAGTTCTTGAAGCAAAAAGGGTGGCTCGAAGGCAATCCCTACGAGCCGCTCTTTGCCCGGTGGCAGAAGATCGCCGGCGAGGCGCTGGCCGCGCACGCGCGGCTGCTCGACGTGCGGAACGGCATGCTCGTCGTCGAAGTGGATCACCCCGGGTGGCTGCAGATGGTGCGCCTGCGCCAGGATGCGCTCCTCGCGGCTGCCCGGAAGGCGGTCCCGCTGCTGTCCGTGGAAGGAATCCGCGTCCGGGTGGGCGATCAGGGCAGGTCCGACCATTGACAGGGAAGGGCATCCTCTCTATATTTCTTACCACATATACCCCCTGACAAAAACACCTGCTCGTCAGGATATGCAAGGAGCATTTTTCCATGAAGCGGACCTATCAGCCCAGCAAGACCAAGAGGACCAGAAAGTTCGGGTTTCGCGCGCGTATGGCCACCAAGGGCGGACGGCTCGTTCTGAAGCGCAGGCGCGCCAAGGGGCGGGTGAAGCTCACGGCCTCTGATGAGAAAAAGCCTTACTAGGAAGGACCGACTCCGCAGCAACAGCGAGATCCGGGAGCTTTTTTCATCGGCCGCGAGGATCGAAGGCCGCGGAGTCAAGCTCCTTTACAGGAGCAACGGGAGCCGGGAAAACCGTTTCGCGGTCGTCGTTGCCCGTGGCTGCGGGGGAGCGGTCCGACGGAATCGGGAGAAGAGGATCACGAGGGAAGCGTATCGATCCCTGAAAGACACGATCGCCGAAGGGCATGACCTGCTCTTCTTCGTCGTGCGATTCGGCGCGAGCCTGGCGGACAGGTCCGCTTCCCTCCGGCAGCTCGTCGGCCGGGCCGGACTGCAGGGACCGGGAGTGACGGGCCCTCGATGAAGTACGTCGCGGCATTTCTCGTGACCGTCTATCAGCAGGTCATCTCCCCGGGGCTGCCCGCCTCGTGCCGCTATGTTCCCACCTGCTCGCAGTATGCCAAGGAAGCCCTGATGAAGCACGGCTTCTTCAAGGGATCATACCTCGCTGCACGGAGGATTCTCCGGTGCCACCCCTTCCATGCGGGTGGGTACGACCCTGTTCCCTGACAAGAGAAGGAATTATGGATAGGAAAACGCTTCTGGCCGTCGTCATTTCCGTAGTGATCATCGTGGCAGGCATGTTGATCACCCCGCTGATCTCGCCTCCCAAGCCGGGGCCTGCGCCGGCAGCCCCTGCCCCGACGGCCCAGACCCCGGAATCGGCACCCGCCCCGGCAGCGGGGGGCAGCGCCTCCGGCGGCCAGGCCATCTCTGCGCAGGTTTCCTCGCAGAATCCCGCCACATCCAAGACGGCCGCGGCAGCCGCGCCGGGCAAGGTGGTGCCTCTACCGGATTCGGCTCCGCCGGCATCGCAGCCGGACACGATCGTTCGCTCTACCGACGAGTACACCCTCACATTCGCAACGCAGGGCGCAACCCTCATGTCGGTGAAGCTGAAGAAGTTCAAGAACGTGGACGGCTCGTCGGTGGAAATGCTGCTGCTGCCCCCGGCGGGAACGACGGGAGAGCTGCCCTTCGCCCTCACCTTCGGGGACTATACTTCCGAGCAGCTCACGGTTCCTTTCACGTTGAAGGAATCGGGCACCTCGAACCAGAGCATCTTCGATTTTTCGCGCACCTTCCTTTCACCCACGGGCGTCCCGTTCACCCTCCACAAGACCTACGTGTTCGACAAGGATGAATACCTCTTCGAGCTGCGCGTGGCGATCCAGAACTCGGTGAACGATTTCCCCAGCCTGAACTTCGGCGGCTTCGCCTACACCCTCACGCTGGGGCCGCAGATCGGCCCGCACTACCTGAAACTGGACGGCAGGAACGACTACCGCAACTACGCCTACTGGGCGGAGGGCAAGCGGCAGGACCCAGGCGTGAAAATGGGCGCAACCAAGGAGCTGGAGAAGGACTTCACCTGGACAGCCGTGGTTGGCAAGTACTTCACCGCGATCGCGCAGCCCGTCGGCACCGCGTACCACGTGGTCTTCGATTCGCGCCAGCTCGTGCCGGGCTTCGACCGCTCCACGATTTCATTCGAACGGCCTCCCCTGCAGAGCCCGACTTCCACAGACACCTTCCGCTTCTACCTGGGGCCCATGAAGACCGAGATCCTCGCGCTGTACAACGACAAGTCGACGAACCAGTTCGGCATCTCGGGGCTGAATGCCGACAAGGTCGTCACCTCCTCGATTCTCATCGGGTGGCTCGCCGCCCTGATGAAGTACATCCTGGACTTTTTCTATCTTCTCATCCCGAACTATGGCATTGCGATCATCCTGCTGACGCTCGTCACCAAGCTCGTGTTTCTGCCCCTGACATTCAGCAGCTCCGAGTCGATGGCAAAAATGGCGGCTCTCAATCCCAAGATGACCGAGATCCGCGCACGCCTGAAGGACAAGCCGGACAAGATGAACCAGGAGATCGCCGCCCTGTACAAGCGGGAAAAGGTCAACCCTCTCTCGGGATGTCTCCCCCTGCTCCTGCAGATGCCGGTCTTCTTCGCCTTGTACAACCTTCTCAACACCCACTTCGAGCTGCGCGGGGCAATGTTCATCCCCGGCTGGATCCCCGACTTGTCGGTGCCGGAATCGATCGTCAATTTCGGGTTCGCCATTCCGCTCGTCGGCTGGACCGCGTTGCGGGCTCTGCCGCTGCTGATGGTGGCAAGCCAGATTCTTTCGAGCAAGTTCACCCAGCCGTCCAGTGCCCCGCAGCAGGGCGGCAGCCAGGCAAAGCTGATGATGTACGCTCTGCCGATCGTCTTCCTTTTCATTCTCTACGACATGCCGTCCGGGCTGGTGTTGTACTGGACCGTCCAGAACATCCTCTCCACCGTCCAGCAGGTGTACATCAACAACTTGAGAAAGAAGAAAGAGGCGCAGTCCGGCCAGACCCCGGTCTATGTGAAAAGCAGCGCCCATCCCGGCGCGAAAGCCCTGGGAAAGACCGGCAAGTGAGTGGCGGCCGCGAATGCCACGGAACTGCACGGAGTACCGTGCAAGGCACCGTGGCCGCGAATGCCACGGAATACCGTGGCGGCGGCAATCCGGGTTCAAGGAGGCTGACATGATCGTGAAGGAGTTCGAGGGCCGCAACGAGAAAGAGGCCATCGACCGCGCCATCGAGGAACTGGGCCTCGACAGGAACGAGATCGATTTCGAGATCGTGGAAGCGAAGAAGCCCGGCATCCTCTTCCGCGGCGGCAAAGTGAAGATCCGCGTCCACCTCCTGGACGAACAGGAGGAGGGCGAAGAGTACGAAGAAGAGCCAGGCACGGAAGCCCGTGCGGCGGAGCAGCGACCCGCGCGGCCCGGCACTCCGCCGGGCGCCAACGGCGAGTTCGAGGGGAAGGTCGTGGAGTTCACCCGGGGTCTCCTGGACCGCATGGGGTTCCCCGCAGAAATCTCGGTGAACTTCCGCGAAGAGGGCCGCCTCGGCCTGGATATCGAGAGCGACGGCTCGGGCATCCTCATCGGCAAGCAGGGCAAGACCCTGGAGGCGCTGCAGTTTGTCGTGAATCTCGCCGCGGGCAGGATGGGCGGGGAGACCACCAGGATTGTCCTCGACACGCAGGACTACAGGAGCCGCCGGGAGCGCTCCCTCATCCGAATGGCCAACCAGGTCGCGGACCAGGTGCGCCGCAGCCGCGAGTCGCAGCTCCTCGAGCCGCTGAATCCATTCGAGCGGCGGCTCATCCACACCTCGCTGGCCCGCTACGGGGACATCGAAACCGTGAGTGAGGGTGACGGCCTTTACAAGCGGATCCGCGTGATCTGGCGAAGCGATCGCGACGGGAACAGGGAGTAAGCCATGCCGATCTTCGAGTATGAATGCACGTCGTGCCGGAGCTCGTTCGAGCTCCTGGTGAGGTCTGACACCCGCATCGCGTGCCCCGCCTGCGAGAGCGAGAGGGTCGTCAAGAAGCTCAGCCTCTTTGCCGCGCACATGGGCAGGCAGACGGACGCCATACCGGCCTGCCATACCGGGGGCTGCGGCTGCGACCTTGGCAAGTGCGGCTCCGGATTCTGCGGAGTGGACTGAGACAGCCGTCCCTCCGGAGACGAGTTCTCCCGTCATCGCCTCAAAAAAAACAACTTCCCATGAAGTGTCCCGGGCGGCCGCCGCGTCGAATGTTTGACAGCGGGGTTTGTCCGCAGATATGGTGAGACGGTGCCTGGGAGCGCGAAACTTCAACGGCAGACGGACGATGAGCTCATCGAGCGCGTTCTCAGGGGCGAGACCCGATTCTTTGCCGCGCTGGTGGAGCGGTACCAGGACCAGGTCTACGGGATGGCCATGCGGTTCGTCCGCGGCGCCGCGGACGCGGAGGACGTGGCGCAGGAGGCTTTCCTTCGTGCCTACAGGGGTTTGGACAGGTTCAAAGGCGGCGCAAGGTTTTCCACGTGGCTGTACCGGATCACCTGGAATCTCTGCGCCGACTGGGTGCGGAAGAACAGGAAGCCCGGGCGCGCTTCCCTGTCACTCGACGATGGCGCGGAGACCGCCGACGGCAAGGTCGATATCGAGGGAGGGCTGCTGGTCGCGGAGGAGAGACGCCGGGTGAGGCAGGCACTGGATGGGCTGCCCGAAAGGTACCGCAATGTCCTCATCCTCATGTACTATCAGAAGATGCCAGGCACCCAGATTGCCTCCGTCCTCGATATGCCCTTGAAAACTGTCGAAACTCGCCTCTACCGGGCCCGGAAGCTTCTCCGTCGGGGCCTGCGACGCGGGGGTGTGGGAGGTGCAGGATGAGGAAACGGCCACTGCACCCGCGTGGCGCTCGTGACGAGAAGCGGCTCGAAGGTTATCTCGATGGCGTCGGGGGAGGCGTCCGCGCTCCCCGCGGGTTTGCCGGGCGGGTGATGAGTGCCGTCTACCGTGAGTCCCTGGCAGCGCGACCTCTTTCCGTCCGCGTGTCGCAGCCCATGGCATCGCGATTGTACCGAAGAATCGGCCTGAGCCTCGCGCTCACCGCCGCGGTGCTCGCCGCGAGCCTTCTCGTCCCGCACGGCGCCTACCCGATGCTTCTCGGCGGCGGCCGCGAGGCGGCGCTCGGCGCGGGGCCTTCGGATGCGGTGCGAAGCGCGCTGCGCGGCGCCGGTGATGCGGTCCAGGGCGTGCTCGGCGAACAGCAGATCGGAGGGAACCAGAAATGAAATGCGCAAATCACCCGCGGGTCGAAGCCGCCGCCGAGTGCGTCATCTGCGGCAGACAATTCTGCGCCGCCTGTTTCATCGAGCTGGACCACCGCAGCTGGTGCCGTGACTGCCTGGCGCGGCTCGTGGCGAGGAGCGGGGCCAGATCGCGCGTGCATCCCGGTTGGCGCAAGCTCGCCGCCGCGTGCCTCAGCATCGTGCCGGGCGCGGGCCACATGTTCCTGGGGCTCATCGGCAAGGGGTTCATCCTCATGGGGCTCCTGATCGTCACCCTCTTTCTGGTCATCCTGTACTCCGATTCCACCGGCATGTACTGGATCACCGCGTACCTCGTGCCTACGTTGAGCGTGCTTTTCGTGAGCTATGCCGTCTTCGACGCAATGGCAGTCGCGGACGCGCAAAGAAGCGGCCGTGAACCTGCCCGGGCGGAAGACGAGATGATGTCATCGGTCTGGGAACGCGTGCTCCTGAACGCGCGCACCCTCGGCTGGGTCGTTCTTCTGGCGGGTGTCGTCGGCGTGCTCCACCTGTTCGCCGAGCCTTTCAGCCGATGGACACTGGCGCTGCTGTCCGTGAGCTTCCCGTTGAATGCCCTCCTCATCCCCGTGATCCTCCTCATATTCGGTTTCGTCCTGCTGAAAAGGAGCCGAAAATCAGGATAAGAGAGGCCCGATGGACAAGACCGGCATCGCGGTATGGGACCCCGTCCAGATCCCGCAGAAAAGGTGCGCAATGTGGCGTTTTCCACGGCGGGGCATCTGGGTGGAGCGAATAGAGACGGAATGGCACGTGCTCACGCTCCCGGAGAAACAGGAAAAGGGGCGCGCCTCCTACCGGATCGTCACCCGCTCCGAGAAACCGGCCTCGTCCAAGTGGAAGCATTACCTGCACCGGGACAGCGGCACGATCCAGCCGTCTCCCGTGCTTCCGGACCGGCCCGTCGTCATGAAGCCCGATCGGGCCCTCACGCTCCTGCCGGGGCAAAGCACGATCTTCTTCCTCGCGCTTCCGGTCTGGTTCCGCCTTTCGACCACCGGGCAGCGCCCCGCCAGGGTCTTCGAAGAGCCTCTCAGCGTTCTGAGCCGCACGTGGTTCGGCGACCCGGTGACGGGAGAGCTCTGCTGGGGACTTGCGACGCGGCTTCACCACTCGCTGGAGTCGATCGACCCCGGCGCCGACCGCGCCGTGTGCCCCTTGATGATCGAGAACGACTCGGACAGCGACCTGGAGTTCCAGAAGATCTGCCTCCACGTCGAGAACCTGAGCATCTTCCGGGGCCGTCGGTACCTGTGGACGAACAGTCTTCACGCGATTTTCAAGGGACCCGACCAGGCCACGCAGATTGAGATCATCCATTCTCCGCCGGGCTTCGAAGAAGGCATGGTACCCGTCTCCGAAGCGCGGCTGCCCTCCACCGGATGGAACATCCGGAGGACCTTCGGGATGCTGAAGTACTTCACCGACTTCTGAACAAGGGGCGCTACGGCATGTTCGTCACACAGATAAAAACCTGGCTCAGCACGCTTTCACCCGACGTGCTCACGCGCGGACTGCGCGTCGCCATCACGGTCGTTCTCGGGCTCGTGCTCGTGCGGCTCCTGGCGGTGTTCACCCAGCGCTACATCATGAAGAAGTCGACGCCGCAGCGCCAGATGATCGTGCGAAAGATCATCAGCTATACCGGGTTCTTCCTCGTGCTGATGGGGGTGCTCGGGGAGCTGGGCGTGAAGCTCACCGCTCTTCTCGGCGCCGCCGGGATCGTCGGTATCGCCGTCGGCTTCGCTTCGCAAACCAGCGTGTCGAACATCATCAGCGGCCTGTTCCTGATCTCGGAGAAGCCCTTCGCCATTGGCGACGTGCTGAAGGTCGGCACGACGACGGGAATCATCCAGTCCATCGACCTGCTTTCCATCAAGATCCGCACGTTCGACAACCTTTTTGTCCGGATCCCCAACGAAAAGATCCTGAGCTCCGAGGTCACGAACATCACCCGGTTTCCCATCCGCAGGATGGACATTCTCCTGCAGGTCGACTATGGACAGGACCTTTCCCGGATCCACGGGATTCTCACCGCGATCGCCAGCGCGAACCCCTGGAGCCTGGACGAGCCCGAGCCGGTGATCATGTTCACGGACTTCAAGGAATCGGGCATCGAGGTGCTGCTCGGGCTCTGGTTCGCAAAAACCGACTTCATGGACTTGAAGAACTCGATCATGAAGGACATTTCGGCCCGGTTCGCTGCCGAAGGAATCAGGTTCGCCCATCCGCGCAGGACGGTGGAGGGCTCCCCTGTTTCCGCGGCCGCGACGCGCCGCCGAAATCCACGGGGTACCGTGGCGCGAAATCCACGGGGCGCTACCGCTTGATGATCTGCTCGCGACTGGGCCCGATCGAGACCCACGTGATGCGCGTGCGGATGTGCTTCTCGACGAACAGAACGTAGTCGCGCGCCTGCACGGGCAGATCCTGGAAGCGGCGCACGCCGCTGATGTCTGTCTTCCATCCGGCGAGCTCCGCATACACCGGCTGGGCCTTGTCCAGCATCCGGGAAACGGGGAACGTGGTGGTGGCCGTGCCGCCGATCGAATAGGCGGTGCAGACGGGGATCGCCTCCTTGTATCCCAGCACGTCGAGATTCGTGATCGCCGCCTCCGTGGCTCCCTGGACTCGGCACCCATAAGAGCTGGCGACACAGTCGAACCAGCCCACGCGCCGGG
The DNA here is from genome assembly GCA_052144915.1 of Spirochaetia bacterium. Classification (GTDB taxonomy): domain Bacteria; phylum Spirochaetota; class Spirochaetia; order SZUA-6; family Fen-1364; genus Fen-1364. Next base: position 47,533 of record JBKQPS010000001.1, read on the forward strand.
GTCTGCCGGTCGTCGCGCCGTATTCTCCCGCCGAGCCCCCGCGTTTTCGCAGTTCTTCGGCCTCCCCGCCCTGCAGCTCCGTCACGAAGGGTCCGGCGCCGACGCAGCTGGAGTACGCCTTGGTGACCGCAACCACCCGCCGGATCGCCCAGGGCGGGATCCCCGCACCCACAGCCCCGAAACCGGCCAGCGGTGACGAAGAAGTGGGATAGGGATAGATGCCGTGGTCGGGGTCGCGGAGCGTCCCCAGCTGGCCCTCGAGCAGGATTGTCTTCCCCGCCTCCACCGCGTCGAGGAGGAGCGTCGTCGTGTCCGTCACGTAGGGCGCCAACCTGTCGCGGAGCGCGGCCACGTGCGCCACGATCTCGTCGACGGTCAGGGGCGGCTTCCCGTAGAGATTCTGGAGGAGGACGTTCTTCTGCGCGAGAGCCTTGGTGAGGCGTGCGCGCATCAGCGGCTCGTCGAAAAGCTCGTTGACCTGGAGGCCGACCTTCAGGTACTTGTCCGCGTAGAACGGCGCGATGCCTGACCTCGTCGATCCGAAGCTTTCCTTCCCCAGCCGCTCCTCCTCGATGGCGTCGAAGAGAATGTGGTGGGGAAGCAGCACTTGCGCACGCTCGGAGATCCTCACGTTCGGACGGGGCACTCCCTGTTCCACGAGCTTGTCGACTTCGGCGAGGAAAGCGGTCACGTTGACCGCCACACCGGGACCCAGGATGTTCACCACGCGGGGATAGAATACTCCGGAGGGGAGCAGGTGCAGGGCGAACTTGCCGAACTCGTTGATAATCGTATGGCCCGCATTGTTGCCGCCCTGGTAACGCACGACATAGTCGGCCTCGTGGGCGAGGTAGTCAGTGATCTTGCCTTTCCCCTCGTCGCCCCAGTTCGCACCGACCACCGCGATGACCGCCATGCATCTCTCCTTCGAAACGCCGCAAATCCACGGAGTACCGTGGCGCGCAAATCCACGGAGACCGAGCCGCCAATCGTATACGATCAGGTCACGCGTGGAAAGCGGGCATCGGGGCGGCGCCGCTTCACTGCGGAAGACCACCGCGCGCTATTGGGAAGGCGCCGGCGCAGCAGGCACGGCGGAAGGCGCGGGAGACGGCGCAGAAGCTGGCGGTGCGATGGGAGCAGGCGCAGGTGCAGGAGGCGCGACGGGAGCAGGAGAGGTGAGCGCGTCCATGGCCGCACGCAGCTCCGGCGCGAACACGGAATCCGGGTAGTCCGCGATCGCCGACGTGAGGAATGCTTTCTGCTGCGTGACGCTCTTCGACGCAGCGGCGAGCTGCAGGAGAATCGCGGACTGCACGTCGGAAGGCCGCGCCGAGACCCCTTCGTTCCTGAGGTAGACGTCCTTTCGCAGGGCTTTCGCCGCGGCATCGAAACACGTGACGCGGATGAAGCTCATTCCGCCCGTGTCCGAGGCAATGGCGACGATCGTCAACCGCGGAATACTGTCCGCCGTCGCCAGGGTGTTCGCTGCTGCCGAGTAGATCGCCGCGTTGTCCGTGGTGACGACCGCCAGAATCGAACGGGAGACCGCATAGTCCGCGCGCACGAAACCTTCGGAGCCCGATTCCCTGCGCACATTCAGAAAACTTCTCTCCTTCCCGGTTTGTGTGGCCTTTTGCTCCGGGCCGATGAAGGCGAGTTTCTCGCCGATCGGGATCGTTTCTTTCAGCGTCAGTGTTCCCTGGGCGAGAGTCCACAAGGGGAGGTCCGGCACGATGACGATGGCGCTTTTCGAATCCGCCACGGTCGCCGCGGGAGTGGTATGCGCAGCCTTCTGGTCACAGGAGAAGAGGAGAACAAGGAGAACGAAAAGCACGGCGAAGGTCGATGCGTGGCGCATTGGCACCTCCCGGTGACTTTCTCTGAATCAAGCGTAGGGCCGAAGAGCAGAGGTGTCAACCCGCCACGGTACGCCGTGGATTCGCGCCACGGTACTCCGTGGATTAAGGCGCCACGGTACGCCGTGGATTCGCGCCACGAGGAAACGAAAAGGCCCCGGCTTCTGCCGGGGCCTCGCTGTGCCTGACGGAGGGCTATTTGCCCTTTGCCATCCTCATCAACAGGTCGACGGTGCGGCACGAGTATCCCCACTCGTTGTCGTACCAGGAGACGACCTTGAAGAACCTCTTCTCTCCTTTCAGGTTGTTCTGCAGGGTGGCAAGACTGTCGTAGATCGATGAGCGGTCGTCGTGGATGAAGTCCGTGGAAACCACTTCCTCGTTCTGGTAGCCGAGGATTCCCTTCAGGTACGTCTCAGAGGCCTTTTTCAGCAGGCCGTCGATCTCCTCGATCGACGTATCGCGGGCGGCACGGAACGTGAGGTCCACGACGGAGACATCCGGTGTGGGAATGCGGAATGACATGCCCGTGAGCTTTCCCTTGACCGCTGGGAGGACTTCGCCGACCGCCTTGGCCGCTCCCGTGGTGGAGGGGATGATGTTGATCGCCGCAGCCCTGCCGCCGCGCCAGTCTTTCTTCGAGGGGCCATCCACGGTCTTCTGGGTGGCGGTGTAGGAGTGGATGGTCGTCATGAGACCTGCCTCGATCCCGATTCCCTCCTTGAGGATGACATGTACCAGGGGGGCGAGGCAGTTTGTCGTGCACGATGCGTTGGAGACGATGTGATGCTTCGAAGGGTCATATTCATTGTCGTTCACACCGATGAGGAGCGTTTTCATCTCTCCCTTGCCCGGCGCGGAGACGATGACCTTCTTCGCACCCGCGGCGAGGTGGCCCTTCGCCTTCTCGGAATCGGTGAACAGGCCCGTGGATTCGATCACGAACTCTACTCCCATGTCCTTCCACGGAAGCTGCCCGGGCTCCTTTGTCGCCATGATGCACTTCGTCTTGTGGCCGTTCACGATCAGTACATCGTCCTCGGCCGCGCCCGGCGACTTCTCCGTGGCGAGGGTGCCCTCGAACCGTCCGTGTATGGAGTCGTATTTCAGCTGGTAGGCGAAGTACTTCGCTTCCGTGCTGATGTCGACCACTGCCACCACGTCGATCTCCCTGCCGAGCAGGCCTTTGTCCACCATGGCGAGGAACACTTGACGCCCGATGCGGCCGAACCCGTTGATCCCAACCTTGATCGCCATACAAAATCTCCTTCTGCTCTGTCTGTTCGCGTCGGCCACGATGGCCGTTTATGCCTGTTTTTCAATCCGCGGCTTGCCCCGATGCTCAAAATCCGCGGATTACCGCGATGCTCAGGAGTCCTCCAGCAGCTTGAAGACCTGGTCGGAGGTCTCTGCGTGGATAATCGCCTTTCGCTTGTCCTTGTTCCTGATGATCAGGGTGAGCTTCGCAAGGATGCGCAGGTAGTTCTCGTGCTCCTCGGGGCCCGCGATGAGGAACGCGAGGTGCACCGGCTTCTCGTCCAGCGACTGCCATTCCACGCCGTCACGAAAGACCCCGATCGTGATGAAGAAGTCCTTCACCCACCGGCTCTTGATGTGCGGGATGGCGACGTTCTGCCCGATCCCGGTCGTGACGATGTACTCGCGGTCAAGGACCGCATTCTGAAACTGGTCGAAATCGATGACGTGGTGCGGGTCATCCGAAAGGGAGATGAGCTTCGCGAGTGCATCCTGCTTGTCGCGCGCCTGGAGAAACGCGATCCGCTCGCGCGCGATGTAATCCTTCAGATTTATCATGACTCGATCGAATTTAGCGGATATTGCCTTTTGCTGCAAGGCCGGGATCTCCCGCCCGCACGGCGAATCAAAGAAGATCCGCCCATTCGATGCCTTCGCCATCGGGCACGGTCCTTTTCGCCGTCGCCCCGATGACGCGGGGAAGGAACTCGGGTCCGATGCCCGGTCGAAGCTCCTTTTCCGTGCGCAGGACGGCCACATCCGAGGCGCCGATGACGCCGCCCTGGAGGATTTCCCGTACCGCGTGCACCGAGCGATTCGTAAGAGAATAGTTCGCCCGCTCCGAAGGGGCGAGGCGCTTCACCCCAGACCCGGTCACCGCCGTGACTCGCTCCGCACCGTAGTCCCGCATCAATCGCGCGAGAGACGCTTCGGGCGGATCGGCTTCGACCCGCCGGATCGCGGCCACCATCCGTCGGAAGCCTTCGGGCTCCACGGCGATCGGGTCGTCGAGACCGGATCCTGACCGGGAGACGGCGAAGTGCTTTTCGATGGCACAAGCGCCGTGAAGGACCGCAAGGGAAGGTACCAGCACCGGATCCAGGGAATGGTCTGACAAACCGGTCTGTACCCCGAAGACGCCGCGCAGGCTCTCCAGCACAGCCACGTTGTACTCTTCTTCCGGCGCCGGGTACGCGGTGATGCAGTGGAGCAGAACGCCCTGTTCGGTCCCGGTGATCGCGAGGGCGCGTTCGACGTCTCCGAGGGTCGAAACGCCGCTGGAGACGAACAGGGGCACTTCATAGGAGGCGACTTCGTGCAGGAGCGGGAAGTGATTGAGCTCGGGCGAGGCGATCTTCAGGGCCCGGCACCCCAGGCCTCGCAGCTCGCGGGCGCTCCTGATTCCAAACGGCGAGCAGAGGAACAGCGCCCCCGCCGACTCGGTATGCTCCTTGAGGGCCGCATAGAAATCGACGCCGCGCTCCAGCTCCCGAAACTGCTCGTACAGCGCAACCCTGCCCGATGGCAGCGGAACGAACCCGGCCCGTGGGTGGAGGATCTCCTCGGCGTGCACGAGCTGGAACTTGATGCATTCGGCGCCAGCCGCGACCGCCTCATCGATGAGCGCGCGTGCCCGACCGAGGTCACCCCGATGCGAGGTGCCCAGCTCGGCAATCACGAGACAGGGATTCCCCGCCCCGACGGGTCTGCCTGAAAAGTTGATCATCATTTCTAGGATCGTTCGAAAGCGCGGTGTTCATCAGCCCTTTTTCTTTGTCAGGAGGCATGGCAAAAATGGCTGTATGGACGGATACGATGATGGATCGCATATTGAATCGTATGAAGGTCACGGCGATAGTTCCGGATGCCCTGGTGAGTGACGTGCAGCGCCTGGCGCGCGGGAAAAACCTCACCGAGTCCATTGTCATGGCGCTGCGGGAGTGGGCCGATCTCCAGCGCATCCGGGAATTGAATCGAAGGATAGAGGAGAAGCCGATGCGCTTCCGGGAAGGGTTCAGCGCCACCGCGGCCCGGGAGGCCAGCCGGAACCGGGAACGCCTGTGACCATTGCGGACACCTCGGTGTGGGTGGAGTTCCTGCGGAACAGGGAGCCGGTTCACGCGCGCTTGAAGACGCTGCTGGAAAGGGGGGAAGTGCTCGGCGTGGAATGCGTGTTCGGCGAGCTTTTCAGCGGGGCTCGAAGCCCTCGGGAGAGTGTCCTCCTGGAGTCATATTGGAAAAGTCTTCCCAGGATGGAGGAGGCCGGCATCTGGGTCGAAGCAGGGAGACTGGATGCGTCGCGTCCCCTGCGCGCGCACGGTGTCGGGCTGGTCGACGCGGCAATTCTTGCGGCGGCCTCCCGCGCCCGCGCGGATATCTGGACCCTGGACCGCCGCCTGCGCGAGGCATGCCAGCGGGAGAAGGACTATCCGGGCTCTCCCCGGTCGGCGTCCTTGAAAATCCGGCTGCCCACGGTCCCGCGCTGACCCTGGTACTTTCCCGCATAGGGAGTGCGGGTGGCCTTGTCCATGAAGGCGAACACGATCTGGCAGATCCGGCGGCCGCTGGTCAGGCGCAGGGGCAGACGGTTGGCGTTGAAAAGCTCCAGCGTGATGTTGCCCTCGAACCCGGGGTCCACCCATCCCGCGTTCTGTATGAAGAGCCCCATCCTGCCGATCGAGCTGCGCCCCTCCACGAAAGCCGTGACATTCGCCGGAATCCGGATGAACTCCACGGTCGTCGCCAGCAGGAAGGAATGCGGCGGGATGATGATCTCGTCCTTCTCGATGCGGACGTAGGGCAGCTCGCTGTCCAGCGTGAGGCTCTCCAGCGTGTTCTCGTCGATCTTCAGAAAGTGCCGGCCCAGCCGGAGGTCGATGGACGCCGGCTGCACCTGGTATGGCTCGATCGGGTCCACGACGATGGTCTTCTCGGCAATCATCCTGCGGAGGGTCTCATCGGACAGGATCATTCGTGCGCTCCTCCCGGAAGGTTTTCCCTTATCAGTCGCGCCTTGAGATCCCGCAGCCCCGTGGCCAGCGACACCCGGTAGACGTGCGGGTTGATCAGGCGCTTGAAGGTGTCATCCAGCCTGTCAAGCTCGCCGGTCGCCCGCGCCTGGATCGCCTGCACGCTCTGGCTGTTGGAAAGGATCTGTCCCTCCTTCATCCGCAGACTCAGCAGGGGCGCGAATTGAGCGTAATCCCGAAGGGTGAAGGACCTGTAGTCGCCCATCGGGTGGTGGAACCGGTGCGCGGCGCCCGGTGCCGGAGGCTCCTCCTCGAGGCTGATCAGGTCTGCGAGTGGGCTCCCGTCCCCATTGGTGAATCGCCACACCTGCTTGACGCCCGGGTTGGTCACCTTCTCGGGATTGTTGGACACCTTGATCGTGGGCACCCAGGTCTGGCCGCTTCGCCGGGCGCAGATCTTGTACACGCCGGTGAGCGCGGGGTCGCCTCCGCCGGTCACCAGGTGCGTGCCGACGCCCCAGGTGTCGATCGGGGCACCCTGCGTCATCAGCTGCTGCACGATGTGCTCATCCAGCTCGTTGGAGGCCATGATCCGCGCGTGGCCGAGGCCCGCCTCGTCCAGCCGCGCCCGCACCTTCTTGCTCAGGTACTCGAGGTCCCCGCTGTCCAGCCGCACGCCGAAGCTTGGATGACCCGAGGCCTTGAGGCGCTTTCCGACGGCGATCGCATTCTCGATCCCGCTTCCGAGGGTGTCGTAGGTATCGATGAGAAGGACAGTGGCGTCGGGATATGTTTCCGCGTATTTCTCGAATGCTTCGCGCTCACTGGCGAAGGCCATGACCCATGAGTGCGCCATCGTGCCTCGAACAGGGATCCCGTACAGCTTCCCGGCCAGGGTGTTCGACGTGGCGGCCGCACCGCCGATGAATGCCGCGCGCGAGCTGGAAAGAGCGCCGTCCACGCCCTGCGCGCGGCGCAGCCCGAACTCCACGACCGACCCGCCGTGGGCCGCCAGGCGGATCCTCGCCGTCTTGGTGGCGATGAGGGTCTGGAAGTTCAGGATGGCGAGCAGGGCGCTCTCCACGAGCTGCGCCTCGATGAGAGAGCCGTGGACGCGCACCAGCGGCTCGCCCGGGAACGCGAGCGTCCCCTCCTCCATCGCCCACACGTCCCCGTGAAACTTGAAGTGCGAAAGCGAGTCGAGAAACTCCGCGTGGAACACACCGAGGCTTTCCAGGTAGGCCAGGTCGTCCGGTGAGAATGACAGTGAGCTGACATGCGCCAGGGCGGTGTCCAGTCCCGCGAATATCGAGAACCCTCCGCCGAAGGGCTGGCGGCGGAAGAACATGTCGAAAACCACCGAGGGGTTTTCCTGCTGGAGGAAATACCCCTGCATCATCGACAGCTCGTAGAAATCAGTCAGAAGGGTGAGATTCATGGAGGGTGTGGAGGATGGGGGATTCGAACCCCCGACCTACAGATTGCGAACCTGCCGCTCTACCAACTGAGCTAATCCCCC
>JBKQPS010000002.1:0-3278 GCA_052144915.1 Spirochaetia bacterium
AGGTTCAGCGACCCCTTGACGTGGCACGCGGTGCCCCGGCAGATGGCGACCTGGATACGCCCGGGCGCGTTCAACTTGAACTGGTTGTAGAAAGTCGCCACCCCGAAGATCTTCGACGACGGAAGAGTGAGGTAGTCGGAAATCCTCGTGATGCTGTCCCTCGACAGGTAGCCGTACTCGGCCTGGACTCCCTGAAGGATCGAGATGAGATTCTCGCGGGATTTCGGATATTTCGCGATGACCTCTTCTACCGGCCTCACCTGGTGTTTCGTTTCCATGCGTCACTCCACATAGTGAATTAATTCACAATAAGAGAGGTACTATATCGTGATTAAAATGTCAATATAGGAGGAAAAAATCTTTGTATACAATTCAGGGATACAATTACCCGGTTGATCAGAGCTCCTCGATGCGGCCAAGGTACTCCGTGGCATTCATGAGACTCCGAACGGGCAGCCCCCAGGTTCCGGACAGTACCGCCGCCACCTGCTCCGCGGAGCGAAAGAGAATCCCGGGAATGCCCGCCGCGCGCCCTCCCTCGACGTTTGCCGGGGAATCGTCGAGAAACAGGCACTTTTCCGGGGCCTCCCCCAGCAGGTCCAGGCAGAGGCGATAGATCGCCGGTTCGGGCTTCACCAGGTGGTGATCGCAGGAGAAAACGGTCACGGGGAACTCGTCGATCCATCGGAAGGCGGCCAACCCGCGCATGTACGCGAGCTTGTCGCTGGGCATATTGGAGAGAATGGCGGTAACGAACCCGGCCGCGCGCAGCTCAGCGGCCCAGTCGACCACCCGCCTGTTGATGCGGATCCACGCCCTCAAGTCTTCCGCCTCGATTTGCGCGATCAGGTCGTCGGTGGGGAGCCTGCCTGCGGCGCGCAGGATGCGGGTCCAGTATTCCCCCGATGACAGCGTGCCCCGGTCGAGCTCCAGGCGATCGCGCCGATAGAGAGCGGAAAACTCCTCCCGGGAGACCCCGCAGAGCGATGCCATCCGGGCTGCCCGGTCCAGATCCTGCGGCAGGCCGAGGACGCCTCCGAAATCGAGAATGACCGCTGATACGGGTGAGCGCAAATCGCGCGGATTGTATTTCATGCCGTGCGGGTGGTTCAAGCGCGAATTGCCCGACTGCGAATTGCCCGACGAACCCGCGGGGACTACATTGTGCCAGGAGCGGTCCGGAGAGAAACCCCATGAGCCAGTGCCAATGCCGCGAAATCGAGAGCCTCTTCGATCAGCGCCTCGCCGCCGACCAGCTGGAAAGGGTGCGGCGACGGGGCCCGTTGAAATCCACCCGGTTGCTCCTCGAGGCGCTGCGCCTGTGCGGCGTCCACGGCAGCACCCTGTTGGATATCGGCGGGGGCGTCGGTGCCGTGCACCTCCAGCTCCTTGCCTCCGGCGCGGGGGAGGCGACCGACGTCGATGCCTCTTCGGCATACCTCGGCTCGGCGAGATCCGAGGCGGAGAGGCTCGGGCTCGGCAGCCGGGTGCGATATCATCACGGGAACTTCCTCGACCTCGCGGCCGGCATCCCCCCCGCGGACATCGTCACCCTGGACCGCGTGATCTGCTGCTACGACGACATGGCAGGGCTGGTCGGCGCCTCGGCGGCAAAGGCGCGCCGCCTCTACGGCCTGGTCTACCCCCGGGATGCCTGGTGGACCAGGCTCGGCATACGGCTCATGAATCTGGGACACCGGTTCTGGGGGCGAAAATTCCGGGTGTTCGCCCATTCCACGGCCGCGGTGGAATCGATCCTGGCCGCCCATGGCTTGGCGAAGATCTCGCACCGCACGGCGGGGTTCTGGCAGGTGGCGGTGTTCGATCGGCCGGGGACGCGCGCGTGAGCCGGGGCCGGTTCGGGCTGCTCGCGCTCCTCGTCCTCGCCCTGGGCGGGTGCCCCTTCACCTCCGACACCCCGCTCTCCGATCCGGCTTCGGCCCGCCCGGATTCGAGGCTCATCGGCACGTGGAGAACGCGCGACAAGGAATCCGGGGACTGGAACACCCTGACAATCCTCGCCTTTGACGAGCACGGCATGGTGGGGTTCACCCCGGAGGGGACTTCGGGAAAGGTCATTGCGTTCCGCGCCTTCCCCACTGTCATCGGCGGGGAGACTTTCCTGAACTTCCGTGAGCTCGGGAGGGACGCGGCGGGCGGCGACCTCGAGGAGTGGTACTACGCCCGCTACCGGATCGTGGAAACGCGCCTGCTCATGTCATTCGTCGACGACGGGCTGTTCGAAAACCGCCGGTTCGAGGGATCCGCCGACCTGCAGGAGTTCTTCCGCCAGCACCTTTCCGACCCGCGCCTGTACTCCCCGGACGCCGAACAGGCGCCCGACGCGGTGTGGGAGCATGTTCCCGAGGCCCCGGAGCCCCGGGACCCGAAATCTTAGCGCCTTCTTAGCGCAAAACCGGCAGAGCTTAACACACCCGAAATTTACAGTTGGCTCCCCTCATGTCCAGTATTGAGCCATGAGTATCGAGCTGGTGATCGCGGGAATCCTCGGGGTGTTCCTCCTGTTCTACCTCATCTACTCCATCGTGCGGCCGGACAAGTTCTAGGAGGCACACATGAGCACGGCAAACTGGGTACAACTCTTCGTGTCCATAGGCGTTGTCTTCGCGCTCGCCCCGTTCCTCGCGAAGTACATGACAAGGGTTTTCGAGGGGGAACGGCACATCCTTTCCTTCCTCGCCCCGGTGGAGCGGGGAATCTACCGGATCACGGCGGCTCCGTCGGAGCGGGAGATGAACTGGAAGCAGTACCTCGCGGCGCTTCTCATCTTCAACGCGTTCGGATTCGTCAGTCTCATGGCCCTGCTCATGACCCAGCAGTGGCTGCCGCTGAATCCCGCGCACATCCCGAACATGCCCTGGCACCTCGCCTTGAACACCGCAGCCAGTTTCATGACGAACACCAACTGGCAGGCGTACAACGGGGAAGTGGCGGCCAGCTATCTCTCCCAGATGTCGGGCCTGGCCGTCCATAACTTCCTGAGCGCCGCCACGGGCATGGCCGCGGCGCTCGCCCTGATCCGCGGGATCAGGAACAAGGCATCGCAGAACGTCGGCAATTTCTGGGTGGACCTGACCCGGACCACGTTGTACGTGTTCATCCCCCTTTCCATCATCCTCGGGATCCTCCTCATGTCCCAGGGAGTGATCCAGAATTTCTCCCACTACGTGCACGGCGTCACCCTCGAAGGAAAAGACCAGATCCTGCCCATGGGGCCGGCCGCGTCCCAGATCGCGATCAAGCAGCTGGGAAGCAAC
>JBKQPS010000003.1:0-13248 GCA_052144915.1 Spirochaetia bacterium
GAACGTCGAAAAACCGGATGCCCCCGTGATCGCGGTGACGATGCACCCACCCGTTGAGGGTCACTGCCGTCCCGGCGTCGCTTGCGCGAAGCGCGCCGCAGGTCACTGATCTCTTCATGCTCTCCATAGGCCGACTATAGCGGGGAAATCCGCGGATGTACAAGGAACGGCCGTCGAGACGTCGGGGACGTCGCACCCCCGCGCCACTTCACGAACGGGAGGTCCTTCCTGTATCGTGACAGCCGATACCTGAAGGAGGCCTGCGTGATCGACACCACTGCCGTGCGGTCGCACTTTCCGGCGCTCGACCCTGCCGCCCACGGCGGCTCGGCTCCCGTCTATTTCGACAACCCGGCGGGCACCCAGATCGCCTCCGAGTCGCTCGCGGCGATCAACGAATATCTCGTGCGGCGGAATGCAAACCACGATGGCGCGTTTCGAGCCAGCCGGGAGTCGGACGCCGGGGTGGCGGAGGCCCGCGCGGCGCTCGCCGATTTTTTGGGCGCTGCGAGGCCCGAGGAGATCTGTTTCGGGCAGAACATGACCTCCCTTACCCTGCACATCTCCCGCAGCATCGCGCGGGAGCTTTCCCCGGGGGACGAAGTGGTCGTCACGAGGCTGGATCACGACGCGAACATCTCCCCGTGGCTCCTGGCCGCCCGGGATCGCGACTGCCGGGTGCGCTGGGTGGATTTCGACCCGGCGGATTGCACGTGGACCGCCGAGGCCCTGGCCCGGCAGGTGACTGCCCGCACGAAGCTGGTCGCGGTCGGCTACGCCTCGAACTCCACGGGCACCGTGAACCCGGTTGGCGAGGCTGCGCGCATCGCGCACGAGGCCGGCGCCCTGTGCTTCGTCGATGCCGTGCACTACGCCCCCCACGGCCCCATCGACGTCTCCGCCATCGGCTGCGATCTCCTCGCCTGCTCGGCATACAAGTTTTTCGGCCCGCACACGGGCATTCTCTGGGGCCGATACGACCTGCTGGAGCGGCTTCAGGCGTACAAGGTCCGGCCCGCCGCGGATGCGCCCCCGCACAAGTGGGAGACCGGGACGCAGAGCTTCGAGTCCATCGCCGGCGTGCGCGGCGCCCTTTCGTACCTGGAGTGGGTGGGCCGCACTTTCGGGACCGGTGATCGCCGCACACGGCGCGTGGCGCTGCGCGCCGCGATGGAGAGCATCCAGGAATGCGAGACCGGGCTGTGCGCGGCGATGCGGGAAGGGCTTTCCTCGGTCGAGGGGCTGTGCATCCACGGAATCGTGGATGCGTCCAAGAAGAGCTGCCGCGTCCCCACGTTCTCCTTTACGATGAAGGGACGGCACCCGAAGAAGATCTGCCAGGCCCTGGACGCGGCGGGAATCTCGGCCTGGAACGGCAACTACTACGCGCCCGAGGTGACGCGCCGCCTCGGCCTCGAAGAATCGGGTGGGATGGTACGGGTGGGCGCGGTGCACTACAACACGCCCGCCGAGGTCCAGCGCCTGGTCGATGCCCTGCGTGCCATTTCGGAAGGCGAGGAGTGAGCGGGCCCTCTGTCCGCTGGGACGCGGCCGACTATGCCCGGAACTCAGCCGCGCAACGGCAGTGGGCCCGGGAGCTGATCGAAAAACTCGCGCTCTCGGGGAATGAGTCGGTCCTGGACCTCGGATGCGGGGACGGGAAGGTCACCGCGGAGATCGCACAACGCCTCCCGGACGGCCGGGCCGTCGGGCTGGACAGCTCCGGGGAAATGATCCGCCTCGCGCGGACGGCATTCCCCCCCTCGTCGCATCAGAATCTCCGCTTCGAGGACGGTGACGCCCGAACCCTGGAGTTCGAACGGGAGTTCGACGTCGTGTTCTCGAATGCGACGCTGCACTGGGTGAAGGATCACCGCCCGGTCCTCGCCGGTGTCGCGAGGAGCCTGAGGCCCGGGGGGAGGATGCTCTTTCAGATGGGCGGCAGGGGCAATGGGTCGGAAATCTTCCAGGTGGCCCGTGAGATGGCCGCCGGGGAGCAATGGGGACGCTGGTTCGTCGGCTTCGATTTTCCCTGGGGGTTCTACGGCTCCGAGGAGTACGGGCGCTGGTGCGCGGCGGCGGGACTGAAGGTCCGGCGGATCGAGCTGCTTCCACGGATCATGACGCAGAAGGGCGCGGAAGGGCTGGCCGGATGGGTCCGCACGACATGGATGCCGTACACCGAGCGGGTACCCGCGGACCGCCGGGAGGCGTTCATCCGTGAGGCATGTGCGCGCTACCTCCGGGCCCATCCGCCGGATGACCAGGGAAACGTTTCCGTGAGAATGGTCCGCCTGGAAGTGGACGCCGAAATGCCGCCGTCCCCGCGGGATGCTCGCGGCTAGACGACCGCCGCGGACTGCCGCAGCCGCCTCCGTCCCGCGCCGGCAGTGTCACCCCTGCTTTTTCGTCAATCGGCGGACAAGGGAATACACTCCCTGCCCGATCAGCAGCGCGATCACCACGTAGACCCACCAGGGCATGTTCCGCCCGAAGACCAGGACGTACAGAAAAGGAGCCGCCGTGGCGCTGAGGAATATCGTGCTCCACACGAGGATTTCCTGCTGCCGGCGGCGCGCCAGTGCCCGCACCATGCGGAAGATCGAGTAGTAGAAGAACGGCACGCAGACAAGGTAGATCACGATGAACGCCACGGGGTCCACCCCGTAGTTCTCGCGCGCCGCGCGCATCATCTCGCGAACCGCCCCCAGGACGACCCGATCGAACCACCCCATCTTACTCCAGCCTCCGCAGCGAGGGTACGGTGAACGTGAGGACGGCCGCGCAGACGAGGGTGCCCGCGGCGCCGAGGGCCACGGTGACGGGCACGCCCACCGCCGTGGCAGCTCCCCCCGCCAGCAGGGCGCCGATCGGCGTGAAACCGAAGAATGTGAGCATGTACACTCCCATCACCCGGCCGCGGAGGGCATCGGGGGTGAGGCTCTGCACGAGGGAATTGGCGAGGTTGTTGGCCGCGATGTTCGCCGCTCCCACGGCCAGGAGGATCGCGAGAGAGAGCGGAAGCGTGCGGGTGAGAGAGAACAGGAAGAGGAGAATCGGAAGGACGAACGCGGCAGTCGTCATCACCGCTCCGCGCGATCGCCGCGGCGAGAGCGTGGCGATGCCGAGAGCCGCGGCGAGGGCGCCGATGCCGCGGGCGGACTGCAGAAAGCCGTTGGTCCGCGCATCGCCTCCCAGCACACCGACCGCCCACGCGGGGATCAGCGTGACAAAGGACATGCCGAAGAGGCTCACCGAGCCCAGCAGGCACATCACCGCGAGGATCCGCCGGTCGGAGGCCACGGCGCGCAGCCCGGCGCGTATTTCCGCGAACGTGCTCCCCGTGCGCGGGGCCGGCTGCCAGGGTGAAAGCCGCATGGCGAGGAGGGCCGCGATCACGGCGACGAAGGAAAGCCCGTTGATTACGAAACACCAGCCGGGACCGAAGAACGCGTATGCGAGCCCTCCGATGGAAGGGCCGACCACCATCGCCGTGTTGAACATCGTGGAGTTCAGCGCGATCGCGTTGGTGAGAACCCGGCGATCCACCATCTCCAGGACGAAGGACTGGCGCGCCGGCGCGTCGAAGGCATTCACGACTCCCAGGCAGAACGCGAGCACGATGATGTGCCACGGAACGACCACGTGGAAAAAGGTGAGGGCGGCCAGGATGAATGCCAGGAGCATGCTCGACGTCTGCGTGACGACGAGGAGACTGCGGCGCGGGACCCTGTCCGCCATCGCCCCGCCGTAGAGGAGGAATATCCATGCGGCGATGCCGGACGCGAAGCCGACGTACCCGAGGTACGCCTCCGACCGGGTGAGCTCGTAGACGAGATACCCCTGCGCCGTGGACTGCATCCAGGTGCCGAAAAGCGAGGTCATCTGGCCGAAGAACCACAACCGATAGTTGGGAAAGGCAAGAGCGGCAAAAGTCCCGGACCTGCCACGCACAGCCGGGCGTTGCTCATCCATGTCGCGGTACTATAGTAAAGAAGCGCGGATTGGAAAAGCTCCTGCGCCCCCTTATACTCTCTTCAGGGAGACACGAGCGTGGACGCTTTTCTACAGGAGAGACGCGCCGCCGAGATCCAGGCCCTGCGCGCGGAAGAGATGCGCCGAGAGGCGGAGGTTCGGCGCACGGAGGAGAGCCTCTCGGGACTCCGCGACATCGACCTCGTGCTCTCCCTCGCTGAAGCGAAGCTTTCTCTCTGCGTGCTGCTCATGAAGACCCTCTCACCGGGTACGACCCCCGCGGCAATCCGCAATTCCCTCGAGACGGAGATCACCGAGAAATCCCTTTCCGCGCTCCGGCTGGTGGAGGGTCTGCTGTCGGAGAACATCTCGGAGGACCAGAAGGGCATCATCCAGTCGAATCCCCTGTACGCGCGGGTCCGGACACGAGTGCAGGAATTCCTCCTGGCCGGAGGCGGCGGATACCTGGAATCCCGCCAAGCCGATGCGCGTGCGCGGCGGCTGCTCGCCCGCACCATCGTGGCCGCCATCCGCAAGTTCACCGGCATCGACGACAGGTCCATGCCCCTGAACCTGGAGGACTACCCGCCCCTGGTCCGAAAGGCGCTGCTCTTCCTCTTCCCCGTCATGGTACGGGAGCATCCCGAGCAGCCGCCATACGGAATCGAGGAGGGGCAGGAAGTCACGTATTCCTCCCGCAACATGAAGCTTCCGCTCTCCCAGGCGGTCTTCTACATGGAGAACGAGCTTCTGCCCGAGCTGCAGAAAAAGCTCATCGAGAACCCCGGCAGCGCGGCGCTGCAGGACGAAATCCGCCGGCTCCGCGAACGCGTGGAGGATTATCGCAAGCTTCGCTTCTTCCCCCGGTCCACGCCGGTCCTGCTCGAAAAGGGATTCTACACGGAGGGAATGACCGGCTACACCGCTGACGGTGAGATGCTGGTTCCCGTCCCGCTCGCGGTGAGCTTCCGCAGCGGCACGAACATGGACCGGATCATGGAGCAGGTGCGCATGGACGTGGTGCGGCGCATCGCGGGCCGCGGCGTGAGCGGGGAGCTCGACCGGGAATACCGGCACCTGCGCAGCCTGGAAAGCGGCATGCGCGGCAGCTCACGAACGGCGAGCATGAAGCTGGACACCGCCTGGGGATACCGCGTGCTGAAGCAGGAGTTCCCATTTCTGGGCCGGCTCGCGGACAAGCGGAGATTCGAAGCGCTGGTGGGTGAAGTCCAGACGGGCAGGGGCTCCGCGGAGCGCCGCGTGGAGGCGCTCATTGCAAATGAACAGGCACCGGGGAGCCTTCGCGGCGGCCTATAGGAATCTCTCGAACCTGTCCTTCTTCGCGCGGCAGATCGGACACACTTCGGGCGGCTGGCCCCGGGCGCAGAGATAGCCGCAGACTCTGCAGCGCCACAGGGGGTATGTGAGGCCGGACAGGTCAGGCAGGCCGGGCCGACCCGAGGCCGGCGGCGCGGCGGGTCCGCCTGCGGCCGAGCCGGCCGAGGGCACGGAGCCGCCTGGTCCCCGCGGGGATGTCATTCTCTGCGCCGGGGCCGGTAATCCTTCGACGGGCTCGGTTGCCCCTTGCGGGGGCCGTCTTTCAGGGATCCGGGTCACCTTGCGTTTTCCGTCGACCACGTCCTGGGACACGTACAGGCCGCAGTAGCACGTCCCGTACTCCGCGACATCGGGGTCCCGGTAGTCGCAGGGGCAGATGATGTCGAGATCCTCCTTTTTCACCCCGGAGGCAAGTCGGCAGGGGCACGCCCAGTAGCCGTAGCGCCGCTCGTTGACCATCATTCCCTCGACGAGCCCGAGGGTGAACTCCCGGACCGGGTTGAGGTGGTAGCCGGCGCTCTCCGCTTCCCGGTCAAGCCGGGTGAACAGGCGCTCGACCTCCTCGCGGCTCACCTCGCCCTTCCCGACGGAATCGCTCACTTGATCTTCTCCCTGATCTCGGCCTCGTCGAAACCGGACACGCATTCCTTGTTATTGATGACCAGCGTGGGGTACGAGCCATCGGGGTTCCATTTCTTGATTTCCTTCTTCACGGCGTCCTTTTCCTCCGCCGGGAGGGTGTCCACGTCGACGTAGTCGTAGCACACACCCAGATCCTTCAAGAGGTTTTTTGCCATGCGGCACCACATGCAGGTGCTCAGTGTGTAGAGGACAATCGTCCCCTTGTCAGTTCCTTCAACGCGCTGAAACTCCACGTGTCTCCCCTTCGATCCAACAATATCCCCGGGGGACCCCGAGTTCAATCCGGCGCCCGCCCGCGTGCAGCGCGACGGGCCGCACGCATGTAGCGCCTCCTGAGCTCGGGCCACGCGCCGAGGTCCGCGGCGGCGTGCGCGGCAAGCCCGTACACGCCGCGGTCCACCCGCTCGAACCAGCCGTACGCGTTGAAGCGGAGGATGGAGAGGGTCTTCGGTCCCGTTCCCATGGCGCGGAGCGCCGCGGGGCTCGTCCTGCCGGTCAAGAGAAGGCAGCAGGCGATGTGGATGGCATTCTCCCGGTAGGCGGTCGCCAGCTTCGTGCGGGTACTGCCCGCCCGGTTGTAGTCAGCGGTGCGATGGGCGATCTCCTCCAGCACGGCCCGGCGCGGGGCCGCGCGCCTCCTTTTCGCAAACGGCAGCGGGTGAAACACCACCTCGACCGGCGGCTTGCCCCGGTCCAGGGACACGAGGATCAGCCCGAGCTCCAGGCGGCGGAGGAGGTGCTGGGCGCCCCGGCTCTCCTTCCACCATTTCCACTTGTTCGACGGCCGGGGAATGGCGAGATACACGGCGTCGGTGAGCCGCTGTCGACGCACGCCCTGGACGACCAGCCCGAGGTTCAGCGTCTTCTTCAGCTCGATGACCAGGAGGTCCTCGCCCTTCACCGCGGCGATGTCGCAGTCCTTCACTTCGCTGCGGACCGTGTATCCAGCCTCCGCGAGGTACTCGTACAGGGGGCCCGCGAGGTCGGTTTCCGAGATCGTCCTACGCATACGCGCCGGGGCGGAGATCGGAAAGGAGGGGCAGCCGGGCGCGGAAAGACGCCACCGCCTCGTCGTCGTACTCCGCGCAGATCACCTCCTCGGCTCCCTCGCGGGCCCGGGCGAGCACCCGGCCGTGCGGGTCCACGATGAGGCTCGCCCCGTGGAAAGGCTCGCTGCCGAAGGAGCCCTGGACTGACGAGCCTGCCACGAACATGCCGTTGTCCAGCGCGCGGGCGCGCAGCGCGAGCTCCCACTCCTCCGCCGGCCCGAACCATGCGGAACCGACCAGGCCGAGGGTCACCCCCGAACGTGCAAGTGCGCGTGCCGCTTCGGGAAACCGGGTGTCGTAGCAGATCCACATGCCGCACCGCATGCCGCCCGTGGTCATCGCCGGGAACCCCGTTCCCGGCAGCGCCCATTCCTTTTCCGTCACCCAGAGGTGGACCTTGCGGTACACGGACTGCACAGTGCCCCCGCTGTCCAGGAACACCATGCTGTTGTGAAGGGCGTTGTCCGGGGACAGCTCCGCGAAGCCGAAACACAGCGCGATGGCGTTCTCCCTCGCGCAATCGGAAAGCCGGCTGATCTCCGGGCCGTCGGTTCGAACCGCCACGGCCCGCGCCTCGGCCGGGCGTGGATAGCCGCAGAGGCACAGCTCAGGAAGCACGAGAATGCCGGCGCCCCGGCGGGCGGCATCGCGCGCCAGAGAGCGGATGCGCTCCGTGTTGTCCCGCAATCCGCCGGCGGCGGGCACGAATTGCCCGGAGGCGAGAAGCAATTTCACCCGGTTCCCCTCCCGGGCCAAAGGTAGCCCCGCGGCGGCGCCCGATGCAAGGGTTGGACGGACGCACGGCGCGCGGGGGCGCTCGACTTGACCCATGCACGTCTGAAGTCCACCATTGAATCAGAAGGAATCGTGAACGGAGGTGCGGGATGAGCGAGTCACGCGGCGACTCGGTCCGCCGGCTGGGGGAGTACCTCGTGGAGACACAGGCCCTGCGCCACGAGCAGATCGGGCTGCTCCTGGAAGAGCAGCGCGGCAATGCGGCCGTCGGCGTGCACTCCCGCATCGGTGAGATCGCCGTGCGCAGGGGCTGGGCCGAAGCGGACCAGGTCACCTCGGCGCTGAAGGTCCAGGCGGAGGAGGAGATCGGCAGGAGCGATGCGGGGCAGACCCTGCTCGCCCTGGGGTGGCTCACCCGGAAGCAGCTCGATGACGCGCGCCGCCGCTGCGCCCGCTCTTCTGAAACCCTGGAGGAGGCCATCATCGAGCTCGGCTTCTCCACGCCGGAGCGCCTGCGCCTGGCGGGCGTCCTCGCCGCGATCCGCTCGGCGACGGCGGTGCGCAGGATTTCGGGTTCCAGCTTCTCCCCCTACAACGTCATGGAGCTGATCGTCGGCGAGGAGACGAACGCCGCCATCCGCGCCGACTCGCTGTGCACATGCAGCCAGTGCTGGAGCAACGTGTACGCCCTGGCGCTGAACGCGATGCCGGCCCGCTACGTGAGCGACCACGGACGGATCCTGGACTACTACAGGCGTTTCCGCGAGGAGTACGGGTCCCTTGCGCGCGAGCGCGTGGCCGCCGCGCTTTCCCAGGTCCGGAGCAACCCGAAGGCCTCCTGTCTGTCCCGTTTTTCGGCGGAGATCCTCGCCGGCCGGGAGTCCGAGGCCCGCGTGCACGAGGTCACCGTGCGGATCTCCGCGCATCACGTGCACCTGAGCGAGAAAGACATGGCCCGTCTCTTCGGTCCCGGGGCTTCCCTGAGCCGTCTCAAGGATCTGCACCAGCCGGGCCAGTTCGCCGCGAATGAGACCGTGACCCTCACGGGCCCGAAAGGCAGCATCGAGCACGTGCGCATCCTGGGTCCCCTCCGGGAGCGGACACAGGTGGAAATTTCCGGCACGGACCAGTTCTCCCTCGGCGTGCAGGCGCCGGTCAGGGAATCCGGCCGGCTGGAGGAAACGCCGGGCATCCGCCTGCGCGGGCCGGCGGGGGAGCTGGAGATTCCCGACGGGGTGATCCGCGCCCTGCGGCACATCCACATGCCGCCGGAGGATGCGGATCGCATCGGCGTGAGAAACGGCACGCATGTCAGCGTGCGCCTCGTCGGAGACCGTGCCACGATTGCCGAGGGTGTGCTCGTGCGCGTGGCCCCCCAGGCAGTGCTGGAAATGCACATCGATACCGACGAGGGCAACGCGGCCGGCGTTGCCGCGGAATCCACCGGCCAGATCCTGATACCGCTGCGGGCGGTCTGAGGGCCCCCCTCAGGGCGGGGGATCGGGCACGAGGTCGTGCCCGGCGTCTCTCAGCGGGTCGGGAGCGGGAAAGAGAATTTCGTTTTTCGTGAAGTCGAAATAGGCGCGAACCATCTTGCCCGTCTCGCGTCCGGTCCCGGCGAGCATCCCGATCCAGTGCCCGTACCAGCGGAAGAACACGACATGCCGGATCCAGGTGTCTTCCAGGTGCCCGCTCAGCACCGCCTTCACCCAGCCGTCGATCTGCACGAGAACGCTGCCCCGTGCCAGAACGAGATCGAAGACTTCTCCCGGCTTGTTCGGCGCGGCCGGGTCGGCCCAGAACGATCGATGCACGTCGAAAGACAGGGTCCGGGTCGACGTGATGCGCCCGGGATGGTACCACAGGATCGCAAAAGGGATCGGGATGATGACATCGCGACGGAACGCGACAGCGATCTCGCGCCGCGAGGACGCGGGATCCTCGTGCTGGCTGACCCCGGCGATGAGATCGAAGGGAACGTTGAGGGTGGATTTGAACTCGACGAGGATGGCGCGCATCTGTTCGTTGTCGATGTCCATTTCCGCGCCGGCACGGATGATCCCCAGGAAGTAGGCGAAGAAGGTGTCTTTGACCTCGGAGGCGGGGAAGCTCACTTCCCTGCCGGGAGGTGCGGTCGTGACCGAAACCGGGGCTGTCTCCTGGGCCGGGGCCGCCTCCGGGGCAGGGGCCGTTTCCGGAGCCGGGGTCGTGTCCGGGGCCTGGGTCGTGTCTGGGGCCGGAGTCGTGTCCGGGGACGGGGCCGCATTCGGAGCCGTGGTCGTGTCCGGCGCCGGGGCCATGTCCGGCCCCTGGGACAGCGCCGTGTGCGCGGCGAGACAGAGACACACCGCGAGGATGGCGCCTGACGCTCTCACGGGCGCCGTCACGGCCGACCCGCGTCGCGGGGGCGCGCGGCCCCGCGAGGACGCCATGTTTCCGCGGACAGCGCGCCTTCGTCGGAGATCCGCAGGATTTCAAAACGGACGCGTCCGTCCTGGACCGACTTCGCGATGGCCCTCTGGAACGGGGAGAGGCTGGACGAGCCCTGTTTCACTTCCAGCAGCACGATATCCAGGTCAGCGGCCGCGGTCCTGTTGTCCCGCAGGTCGGTGTACCCGCTGAAAACCACGTAGTCGATGGGATCGCCGAGAAATCGCGCGTCGGCCGGAGAATAGCGGAAACCCTGCAGCAGGGGCGCCATCTGCTCGGCGATCTGTCCCTTCAGCGAGCTGCGGCTCTTCTGCACGCTCTCCCGGCGCGCCTCGGTGAGGATCCTCTCGTGCTCCTGCAGAATCTGCTCGATCCGCGCCTGCCCCCGCCGGCGCTCCGCCTGCCAGAGAAAAATGACCAGCACGAGGGCGAGCAGGGCGACCGCCGCGAGCAGCCCGAGAAGGATGAGAACGTCGGAAGAGTCCGGCATCGATTTCTCCTCCCGCGCGCGGTGCGAAAATGTCACGGAGTACCGTGACCGGTCTAGAGCTTCTCCAGCTTCTCCCGGAGCTCCTCGTACGCCCGGGCCATTGTGCGGTCATCGGTGTAGTTCGCTTCCGACGCGAGTCCCGCCATCAGTCCTTCCAGGTCAGCCGGCGTGAGCTCGATGTGAAAACGGTTGGCCGTAATGCGTGAGGACACGATCTTCTTCTCGACCTCGGGAGTGATGTGGCGGATGTTGAGGAGCAGCTCGCGCTCGCTGCGCGTCAGCTCGACTGACTGCGGTGTGTCCATGCGCCGAGTGTAGACTGTTTCCGCTCCCCTGTGCAATCTCCGCGTCACAACGCCACGATGCGCTTCATGACATAGTACCACCGCGGCTCCGCGCGCCCCGCATCCGCCGCGGGCTCCGCGTCGGAGGGGAGAAGCCGATCGAACCAGGCGAACTCGTAGCCGTGCACGTGCAGGGCCTGGAACGCGGCATACAGCGTGGCGACGAACCCCGGATCCTGCTCGCGGGCGCGCGCAAGGGTATCGCCCTCGAGATCCGGAAGGAGAACCGAGAGAGGGCCCGAATAGGCGAGCGGCGATCGCGGGCTCGGCCGGCCCCGGTCCCATTCCAGGACGCTGCAACGCGCCACTTCCTCTTCGCGCAGATCGAGGGGCCGGGCGAGGGGATCGTCGAAGTCGCATTCGCCGGAGACGTACGGCCAGGGTTGCCCCTGCGGCGTCCGGGCGCCTTCGCGCCACCGGTAGCGGCTTCCGAACCGGGTCACGTACAGCCACGCATGGCGCGTGAGAAGGGGGCTGGTGCCGAACTTCAGACGCGAAGCCCTGTGCGAACGGAGATAGCGGCCGGCCTCCTGGAAAAGAAACTCGTCGATACCTTGCGCGGCGCACCCGGGCTCGACATCGATGCCGGCGAGGTGGAAGCACGTGCCTCCCTCGTCCTTGTCGGGATACAGGCCGATGGTGCCGAGGATCGCTCCGTCCTGCTCGTCCACCGCGGCGATCATTTCCCCTCGCCGCTCCTTCAAGCGGCGGAGGTCGTCGAGGAGGGCCTCGCGGACCGGGGGCTGGCCTCTGCGCGGGCCGGCGATGAGCGGGACTGAGCGGACGCTCACGGACGGGCCTTTCGACTCCAGTATCGGCAGAATCCTCCGCCTTGCCGGCTCCCCGGCGCGCCGCTACACTGCGGGCCATGTCCCCTCGCGCGGAGCTCAACGGCCGGGAGCGGGTCCGCCTGGCGCTCGCACATCGAACGACTGACCGCATCCCTGTCGGAATGGTCTGCGCGGGCATCAATCCCCCGGCCCGGCGGGCGCTCGGGGAGTGGCTGTCCCGGGAGAGGCGGCTCTCCGTCGACGAGTACCTCCTGCCGGTCGTCGACATCGTCGAGGTCAGCCCGCCGTACATCGGTCCCCCGCTGCCCGCGGACACGGACATCTGGGGCGTGCGCCGCCGCGCGGTGAGCTACGGCGACGGCAGCTACGACGAGATTTCCCACTACCCCCTCACCGGGGAGTGGACCGTTTCCCGCCTTACAGCCCACCGGTGGCCGGACCCCGCGTGGTACGACTACGAAAGCCTGCCGGCGTTGGTCCGGGCCGCGCGCCTGTCATCGGACCGGTGCGTGATGGTCACCAACGGCAACATATTCGAAACATCCTGGTACATGCGCGGGTTCGAGCAGATGCTGATGGACGTGATGACCGAAGAGGAGCTCGTGCACGGGATCATGGCCCGGGTCACGGACTTCTACGTGAGCTTCTTTTCCCGGGTCCTGGAGGCGGCGCCCGGCGAGATCGATCTCGTGTTCACCGCCGACGACATCGGCGACCAGCGCGGGCTTCTCATGCCGTTCGACCGCTGGGAGCGCCTCCTGAAGCCGTACCATCGGCGGCTGAACGACGCGATCCACGAGCGCGGAGCAAAGGTGATCTACCACACCGACGGCTCGGTCATGGACGCCGTGGCGGGGCTGGTGGACATGGGGATCGACGTCCTGCAGGCGCTGCAGTTCAGCGCGGACAACATGGATCCTGTGCGGCTGAAGTCCGACCACGGCGCGCGCCTCTGCTTCGAGGGCGGCGTGAGCGTCCAGACGACGCTCCCCTTCGGCACGGCGGAGGACGTGCGGCGCGAGGTGCAGGAACGGATCACCGTGCTGGGCAGGGGCGGGGGCTACATCCTCGGCCCGTCCCACTGGATCCAGGCCGGAACGCCGCCGGAGAACATCGTGGCGATGTTCGACACGGCCCTTGCGTGGTATCCGCACTGAGCGCGCCGTCATCGCCCGTGCGGGGCACGTTTTTTGCATTCTCCGGCCTCCCTCACTATACTAGTGGGGAGGATTCCAGAATGTCGACATTGGACGCATACCCGGCAGGGGAGGCACGAAAGGGCAGCGGATGAAGAAGCAGCGCGTGACGAACGGCGTCTTCTGGGTGGAGATACCAGAAGCGGACCTGTTCTTCACGCGCTGCTTCTTCATCCGCTGCCCTTTCGTGCCTCCCCTGCCGGGTATGCGTCCAATGTCGACATTCTGGAATCCTCCCCACTAGTATAGTGAGGGAGG
>JBKQPS010000004.1:0-4093 GCA_052144915.1 Spirochaetia bacterium
GAGAAGGATAATAACTTCTGTTTTCAAAGATTCTTCGATAAGTTCTTGACAACGGCGGGGGGCGAAGCGATATTAGCCCGCTGCTTATGAGCAGCACGCGTTGAGAACAACGCGAAGTTTTCTGAGATTCTGCGCAGAGCCGACTCACCAAGAAGCTGCGGGGCAACAATGCCCTGACGTCGAGGTCCCGAACCTACGGTTCGACCTCGGTCGACGACTGACAACCCTAACGTCGAGGTCGCGAACCTACGGTTCGACCTCGGTTGACGACTGACAACCCTGACGTCGAGGTCCCGAACCTACGGTTCGACCTCCATCGACGACTGAACAAACGTGAAATTTTGAAGTATTTGATGGCCCGAGACGCTCTCTGGGACGGTGATTCCCCGCGCCGCGCGTGCGGAGTATCTCACCAGCCGGAGCGGATGGTCTCGGGCTGTCTTCAACACGGGAGCACAACCATGCTCCGGCCGCATGGGCCGGGCGTTTGTTCCCAAGAACTCTCCGAAAGGAGTCCACCAAGTGCAGTTCTTCAGCCGAGTTTTTGGTGCCGCTTCCAAGACATCCCGAGTCCGCCGGGCGGATCGTTCTCCCCGCAGTCGTTGCTCGCAGATCGGCGTGGAGTCGCTGGAAGGTCGGGATTTGATGTCCGACATCCCCGGCGTCTGCAACCAGGCCGGGGTGCTCGTAATCACGGCCACCCAGGACGCTCACAACACGGCGATCGTCTCAAACGAACAGAACGGAAATGTGCAAGTCACTCTCAATGGCAATCGGGAGGTGTTCCCCGCCGGCGCTCTCTGGACTATCTCTTACACTGGTGGGCAGGGAGGAAGGGACAAGTTCACGAACAACACCAACCTCAGCGAGGTGAACGTGATGTACGGGGGCGGTAACCAAGTCTTCGGCGGCACCAGTTGGAACCTCGCCTACCTCTGGGGCAACAATAACTCCTTCGATTCCTCGGGTGGAGGCAGCGAGGTGTTCACCTACGGCTCGAACAACAACATCAACACCCAGGATGCCCCCGTAGCCCTCTACGCGTACGACGTCCCCTCAGCCTCAATCTGGTGAGCGTCCCCTTTCCGTTCGCCCTCTCGACGGAGGCAGGGCTACGACTACCTCCTGAAGACCCACATGCGCCACCGGGGGCTCGATCATGGGCCTCCGGTGGGTTTCCCGAAGCTGAGGGCGTCCCACTCATGGATGGCGCACACGCCACGAAATGGCGACCCGCTGCTGAAAACGTGCTCTGACTGAGCGTGGCGCAAAGGGCGCAAGTTTTCGGTGCATCATCCGGTGGAAAGAACAGACTTGGCGCCGCCAGGAACTTTCCTTGCTCAGTAGCGCGGGAGGCTTCAATCCGGGGGTGGCGCAGACGCCACAGGATCGAGACCAGCCCAGGATGTCCTGCGGACGGGCTCGTCCCAGATCACCACATCCCCAACCGCCACCGCGACTCGAGCCGTTCCTCCACCGAGGTCTGGAACTCAGCCGTATTCGTGGCGTCTTCGAAGGGCAGCGAACCCGACCTCGGATCAATGAGGCGGCGCGGACCGAGGTGCTGGGGCGCGGGACGCGCGACGTGCCGACGACACGGGCCTGCCTCAATCCGGCCAAGCGACTGGAGTCGCACGGGGAGAGCTATTTTCCGGTTCCTCACGACGCCCGGGATCGAGCCGACGAACAACCTGGCGGAGCAGGCGATCCGGTTCGTGGTGATCGACCGGCGGATCACGCAGGGGACGCGGAGCCAGCGCGGGGACCGGTGGTGCGAGCGGATCTGGACGGTGATGGCGACGTGCGGTCAACAGGGACGATCGGTGTTCGCGTATCTGGAGTCGGCGGTGACGGCGTGGTTCCATGGGGCGGAGTCCCCGACGCTGTTACCGAGCGAATAAAGGAGCCGGGAGAGCCAACAAACTGGCCGAGTCCTCAGATGCAAGGTCCGTGAGGACCGGGAAGTCTCCAGGTCGACGACCGTCGCGAGCGTCCCATTGGCAGCGCAGGGAAGATCCTGCGCGGGGGGGAGAGCAGGGAGAAGACCGTTGCCGGAATGGCCGATGCGCTCTCGTCGGTGAATGGACCGGTGCGCGCGGAACCCAGTGTGCAATTACACTATCAATTCCACTGTGAACGGCCACGGTCATACGTCGCCCGAGAAGCTGTCGCCTTCAGGCGACGGAGTGATCACTGGTTGATCAAAAGGTTAGTCATGGTTCCCGCAACGTGCGGTGTCATGAGCCATCGCGAACCCCGGGTGATGAAGCCCAGGGTTCGCGATGCACGTAAAGCAGCGTAAGGCCAGACGACCTCAAGCCTTAGATGACTTGTACCTGTGCCGAAGCGGCCTGTAACCGAGCATGCCCAGCACGGCCCAGAGCGGCACGGCCCAGAGCGCCATCGCGATCGAGGCGGGCTCGGGAATGACGTGCGCGGCGGACACGGTGGAGAAAACACCGGAGTTCTGCGTCCTGAAATCAACGAAGGGAACGCTCTGTGACGGGGTGATGCCGGCGAATGAGAGGGCGAAGGCACCCACGCCAGTGGTTCCCCCGAGTACGGCCTCGACAGACGGATCCTGAGTTGTAAAGTTGACTCTGTTTCCCGGCACTGAAGCCGCTAGTGACCCCGAAGCGCCATCCGCTTTCAAGGTTCCACCAGAGAACGTGGTAGCCAGGGCGATCACCCCGAATCCGTTTTCGGCGGAAAATTGGGAGATGATGATCTCGCCCGAGAAACCACCCTTCAGATCGCCGGTTTGGGGTGTGGAACTGGTCAAGCCAACGAAGGTTTCGAAGGCTGCGGTGGGAGAAATCGGAACATTCCCGAGTTGCGTGATCACGATCGGGATTGAAGTCGAGGTTGTTGGGGGGGGGGTCACCCCGTGGGTGGTCAATGTGGCAGTATCGCCCGAAAACGCGGCCTGGATGAAATTGGTGTTGTCTGGTTGGCCGAAGACCAGAATGGTGCCTGCGCTTGCGGAGGTTGGCAGACCAAGCAAGGCAGCACATCCCAAGACAAGGGTGCACGACAAAAGCCGTGCCAAGACTGGAACTCGATTCGTTGCAGATTTCCTCATTCCTTTTCTCCTCTCATCAAGATGCTAGCTTCCCACCATGTCCGTGAAATAAATCGTGTCCATGAAACAAAGAAGATCATCCTTGTGCCCGAGCCCTCATCTAACCATCATCCCAGCGGCAGTCCCTGAATGGATCAAACGCTGGAGGGCTTTACTTGTACTTGAGACGAAGCGACTGAAATTCAGCGCGCTCTTGACCGAGCTAACCAGACAAGTCTCCGAATTCCTCAGGATTGTTATCCAGGCCGCCTCGAGATTCAAGAAAAAAGAGACACCCCCTCGCTTCTCAGATCAACGTCACCGCGAAAACGTTGCGATCAAGAGTGTCGCGTAATATTGCAGTACTGAGATATCGAGATAATTCCGTGGTGTAAACAAGGAACTTAGAAAAACAAGCGAGAATTAAGACTCAGAATTAAAAATTATTAATAATAAATGACGATCAGCACGGTAGCAAGGTGCGGAAGTGCAACATATCCAAGCTTTTGCTGCTATCCAACCCAGGTTCCCGCCGGTAGTTCGTCCCTTCTGGAAAGTCGTTTTTCGTCAACAGTCGCGAAGGTTAAGTTTCGGCGAAGGCTGAGCTGCTCGTTGCTGACGGTGAGGGAGGATCACGCCTTTGCGGGAGGAGAAGACTCGAGAGGAGCAGGTTCTGATAAGCCAGCTCCGGCGCCATCATGCTCGCCCGTGCATCGCCCATTTTCTTGAAGCGCCACTGCGGATCAACCCTGGAACATTTCTTGACCCGAGTGCCGGCGGCCATGGAGAGGGACAAATTCCCCCCGGCCGGAAGTTCGGCTCGCTCCTAGCCCCAGCCGGGATGGTCGGTTACAATCAACTCTTCGTTACCGGCATGGGAGGTATGGTCCTCTTTTTTCAATCACGTCAGGCGTGCGCCTTTCATGGAGCTGACCTTTCTTTGTCCAAACTGCGGAGTTGTGAACCACGTTCAGTCGCTGGAAGCGGCCGGTCGGGGGACTTGCAGTCAGTGCCGAGTCGGGCGCTCGCTCC
>JBKQPS010000005.1:0-11289 GCA_052144915.1 Spirochaetia bacterium
TTGTGCCGGTCCCCTTGGGCTCCCCGAGGTACGCAAACTGGCTGGCCAGAGCAGGATCGAGTTCTTTGAGCCTCTCGTAGCTGTTCTTCGCATCGGCGTAGTTCTGCAGCTCCTGGTTTACCCGTGCTAAAGCAAGGAGTGTGTGTGGATTCTTCGGATCTGCCTTGCCCGCCTTTTGGTAAAAGGCCAAGGCATTCTTCCAGTCTTTCTTGGAGTAGTACAGATGCCCCAAATTGAGGACTGCAGGCAGATACTCTTTGCGAGCAATGACCTGCTTGAACTCCTGCTCCGCCTTGTCAGGTTGTCCGTACTTCGCGTACAGAACCCCCAGGTTGTTCATCGCCACAACGCTGCCACTGGTCTTGATCTGCTCCTGCAGCTTGGCCACCACGGGCGCAAGGGCTGCATTCAGGTACTGCTGGACCTCTCCGAGATAAGCACGGAGGACGCTGTCTGACTGCGGAACCGCGATCGTGGTATCCGCACCCATAAACCCCACGGGCTGATACACGGCCCAGGCTTCCTGAATAGGGTAAAATCCCGCCTGTCCGCTGGAGTTGTTTTCAGTCCATTCCTTGGCCCCAAGCTGCCAGGCTTTCATGAACCCGCCGTGGATTGCGGTGATCTCCACCGGAATCCAAACGTGGTTCTTGTAGGCAATGAACTGGCTTTCTGGAATCAGCTCCTTTGGAGCTTGCTCGGGGGTGAGGCATGTGTCCACCGCGATGAAGATGTGCCCCGGAATCGTGATGAACGCCGCATCGATTCCCACCGCCTGGAACAGCGAGGCATACAGGATCAAAAGGTCGCTGCAGTCCCCCGAATGATACTGGAAGGTCTCCCGTGGAAACTGAAGGAAATCGACTACATCCTTGTGCGCGGAGACCTGTTCGTAGGGAGTCTTGGGGTTGGGGGTGTAATTCATCCCATACAGATCAAGTGCCTCATGAAAGGCGATCGCCGCCTGCAGGTTGTCGCAGATCGAGCGGTTCTCCTTGCTTCGGATGTAGCTGGAAACACTTCGGGCAAAGTTCAGCACCCCGGGGTCCTTCGCGGTCACATAAGCCGCCGCCTTCCTGTTGTCGTCCCAGGTCATGGCGTTCCGACCCATGAGGCTGAGCGTTTCGATCTTCTTGTTCTCGTACGTTTGCCCTTCGACCACGTAGGAGACGGTTATCTCTGCCGCCACCTTTGTGCCTTCGGTGATGCCCAACACTTTGTCCGTAAACAAAGCGTACAGATCGACGTTCTCACTCTCCCCAGGGCCAAGTGTACCTGTCACGCTGACTGTCTTGGGCGCATCCATGTACTCCTTGATGAACACCTGCGCCTTGATCGCCGTCGCGGGCACCTTGAGGTTGCTCTTGATCTCCATTGTGCCGATTGGATGATCGTCGTAGTACTTGTAGAACACGGGAAAGGCAGGTCGCAGCTCAAGTGAGGGCATTTCAACGCTGCCTCCGAGGTTGCCGAGAGCGATGTCCATTCCCGCCCCCGCGCTGACCCCTTGGTACAAACCGAGGAAGTCTTTGTACTGAGCACCCACTTCTAGCCCCAGGCTCGGGCTTAGCGAGAATCGGAGGCCCAGACCGCCCGCCACGTAGGGGTCTGAGGCGTTTCCTGAGAAGTTGTTGAAGGTGCCAAAGTAGTAGCCGCCGTAGGCGTACCCCAGCACCGCGATGCCGCTTGTAAGCGGGGTTTGTACGCCTCCACCGACTCGTGCAACGGCCAGAGACAGACTCGTGGCGGCTTGAACAGGAACGTAGGCGTATTCAATTCCGCCCATCAGCGAGATGATGGACTGCGGCAGTCGATAGCGCACCCCTAAGTCAACGGCCCCGCCGTAGCTGAACCATTGGGAGCTATCGCCCAGAGGAAGATCGAAAGTTGGAAAGACCTCCAGCGACAGCGGGGAAGGCACCTGGGCGATTTCAGGCTTGCCTGTCACGATTGTGACGCCAGACTGCGCGAATGCCATTGCTGCGCTGGAAATGAGAAAAAGCAAAAGAAGGACAGAGCCATGACCACGTTTGTGCATGCCGCCCTCCACATTCTCTTCTACCCGCACCCTTAACACGCAACGGCCGAGGCGAGGCGGGGGACATCGCGGATTGCCCTTGCCCCCACGCCTCGCCTCACTTTCTTTTTTGCAACGTTTTAGATATCACATTTGGGAATGTATTTATTTTATGCGACGAATCCTTTCACGCATCCGTAGAACCTACGTATTTTGTTATTTTTTATTCAGTAACACTTGACAAAAGCAGGAGCAGGGCCTAAAAGTCCTCGCAAGCGCACGCGAGCCATCGAGATGGCGCAAGAAAAAGTATGAGGAACTCTGATAAGTTGCCGTGGCCCGAAGTGCCAGGCTGTCGTCTCAAGGCAGGGTCATGCCGAACAATCCGTGAGTTCGTCCGTGCTACCTGCGCAGAATGTCCCTCAAAGAGGAGGAAACCGTCACGACCAGCTTTTCATGCTGCACGCGAAATAGGTCAGAAGTTTTGCGCCTTGACCTCTCGTGAGGCTGAGCTCTGTTCTTTGCTTGCACTGCGACTCAACACGGCTGAGATCGCAACATGCCTTTTCCTCAGCCCGCGAACGGTGGAGAAACATGTCGAAAGAATCTTTAGGAAACTCGAAGTATGTTCTCGTGCGCAATTGAGACAGAGATTGGGCATTCAAACGCCAACGATCCTGTCGGTCGGCGCGCAACCTTCCGTAACACACAAATGATTGGACCACGACCTGCGACAAGAGGCTTCCCGACAACTAACAAACGCGTAAGAACCGCGTATTTCAAACTCTTGACAGCAAGACACAACTGAATGACACTTCGGAGTTGTAAAGGTTACGCATTTAGGGGTGGCCTTTTAGGCAGCAGTACTATCGAGGTCCTGGAAGATGGCGGCTATGCCCTCCCTACCCTGGAGCAGAATCAACGATTTCCTCCTGCAGGTGTGCGCCGCCAGAAGCCTCGATCAATTCAACGCTCTCGTTTGTGCTAAAGTTGCGGACCTCATCCCGCACGACTTTCCCGTTCTTTGCGTAGCCACAAATCAAACTGACATGTTTCGCAGCGCGGTGGAACATCAAGACGAATCGATTGGCCATGGGGTAATAGACGCGATAGCAGGAGAACCTGGAGTTGTCGCGGGCTGGAACTCCTACTTTAGATATCATCTGCCGATTACCAACGGCTACATGTTGTCCAACCTGGTTACCGACTTTAAGCCTTATGCCAACACCGAATTTGTAACTGATTTCGTCAGGCCAAGGAAGATTCAGCGTTGCCTGGGCGGATGGTTTCGACGGTACACCATCGTCATCCCCCGGTGCAGACCCGCTCATCTTTTCACCGACAGGGAGACCTCGATCAGCAAAATCATTGCAGCGCATTTGGAGAACTTCTACGATGCTCTTCGCCTGGCCGCATCGGTTTCCGAGAAATCCGGACTGAAGTCTGTGAGAATGGAAGTGTCGAGCTTCGGTTTGACTCAGCGCGAGCAGGAGATAGCCCTGCTCCTCTTAGAAAGGCTCACCATGCCGGAGATAGCGGATAGGCTCTTCATCAGCCCTCGCACCGTAGAAAAGCATGCGGAGAACATCTACGCAAAGCTTGGGATAAGAAGGAAGCAGGAGTTGGGTGGGCACCTGTTGGGCTTCCATCCGTACCCGACGTCTGAGTGACACAGTCAGGAAGCTCGATAGCCGGGGGTCGACAGAAGGCCCCTCATCAGTTTTCTCTTGCGCTCCCCACAGTTCCCGAGTCATAGCGCCATTGGTGCGTCCACTATGCCGACGCGGTTCGCCCCTTTTGCCCTTTCAACCGCCGAGCCTTCGCGCGCGCAAGGAATCCCTTTCCCTTTTTTTTCAGCTTATGAGTAGCGCCCTTGTCCGCAGATTTGTAAGTCTTGTCTTTTTTGCTCGCGCTCTTCTCTGCGACTTTCGAGCGTTCTTCACTGACGACCGTTGTCTCCGGGAACACAGGGTGCACAGTGGCCTTGTCTGCCTTCCACTGCTCCATATAGTGACGCAGTACCGCGTTGATTCTCGTCTGGTAGCCTGGCCCAGGGAGTTGAAACCAAGCGTAGACGTCCGGATCAAGTCGAATTGTTACCGATCTCTTCAACTCACGCCTCAGCTCGTCGGGGCTCGGAAAATCATCCCCGATCGCGACCGAGGCCTTGATCTCCTCCGCAATCCCCGGCGGCGCGTCCGTGTACCTATCTTCTGAAGGAATTTGTCTGTTCATATACGTCCCTTCCGTCTCTCCAGTAGCCGGCGCCCATGATCCGAACTGTGTCCCCGTCGCGGGTGTAACGAATCGTCAGTACGTCGCCTCCTACCCGGCCAAACAGGAACCGTCTTTCCTCCGATCCGCTATGCCGTTTGTCCGCTCTCGAAACTCGATGCGGATCCAACCATGCAAGCCTCGCATCTTCGGAGCTCACCCCCGTGTTTCTCGATGTTCTCCGTGTTCTTTTCTTCAAGATATCGTGTATGTACAAAATGTCAATACTGCAATTGGGGAAGAGTTCGACCCGACCGAGTGCGATGCCACGGTGCACCTGAACATTAAATCCATCTACGAAGGCAGCACGCCGTTGCAACTCTTAGAAAACTAGGACATTTCGGAAAGCCGCAGCCGGTCGTAGACATCCCGGGCCCGGGATTTCAGCACCGCGGCAATCCGCCGCGCCAGCCACGCGCGCAGAGGCGGAACGAGAAGCAGGAACCCCGCGGCATCGGTCACGAAGCCCGGGGTGATCAGGAGCAGGGCGGATGCGAAGAGCCCCGCCACGTCCGCCGCGTCCCTGCCGGGATGGCTCCCCCGTGCCAGCGCCGCTCTGAGGAACGCCGCCGCACGGCGGGCCTGGAGCGCGCCCACCAGCACGCCGGCGGCCCCCGCCACCGCGGCCAGGATCAGGACGAGCGAATTGCCGATCAGGCCCCCAAGGTAGATGAACAGAAAAATCTCCCCCAGCGGAACGAGGGACCACGCCAGGAGCGCGAGGATGAGCTTGAACAGGTAATCCCTGTCGAAGAAGAGGAGCAGCAGGCGAGCGGTGGTCATGGGCTGCGATTCTATCAGCGCCGCGGCGGGCCTGCCTCCCTTCCCCCGTTGGCGGAACTGCCGGCGCGGCGACAGGGAAGACTCAGGCCGTGACGTCGATCTGCGTGCCAACGGAGGAATCCTGGACCCTCTGCTGAACTCCCGCCTTCAGAAGCTTTTCCGCCGCCTTCATTGCGAGCGCCTGGGAGTCCTTCAGCATCGAACCGAGATCCTCGATGGCCTGGGCGAGATCGGCCCGGGCGTTTCCGATTCCTGGTACCATGCTCTCTCATCGGCATCCCGACGCATAAAGATCATTGACGCTTCCCGTTCTTATCGTTACACTCACATCGTCTGTCTATGCCTTGTCTCTCTATGCATGACGGGCATGGATCGACCCAGGGGGATGACGGCAGTGGTCCTATTCCCGAACGTGGAGGGCTGGGCTCGCCTTGTTTTCCTGCTCGGGGCAGGATATTTCCTGCTCCTTTCTCTCTCGAACGTCGTCTGGCTCCGGCTGAGCTCGCGCGCGCCGAGCGTGAAGAGCGGGAAACGGGTGTCGGTCCTCATCCCCGCGAGGAACGAAGAAAAAAACATTCGTGCCTGCATCGACTCCCTTCTCCAGCAGACCTACTCCAACTACGAGATCATCGTCCTCGACGACCAGTCCTCGGACGGCACGTGGGGGATCATCACCGGATACAGGGATCGGTTCCCCGACCGGGTGCGGGTCGTGCGGGGTGAGCCGCTCGCGGACAACGGCTGGCTGGGAAAGCCCCACGCGATGCAGCAACTGGCGCGGCACGCATCGGGGGAGTACCTGATGTTCACGGACGCGGACACCGTGCACGGGAGCGAAAGCATTGCCTGGGCAGTGACGAACCTGGAATGGCACAAGGCCGACTGCGTCTCGGGCTATGTCTTCCAGGAGATGAACAGCCTGGGCGAACAGTTCATCGTGCCGGCGACGTACATCATGTCCGCGATGCTCCTGCCGCTCTGGCTCATCACGGCGCTGCCGGCTCCCGGGCTCAGCTTCGCGATCGGGCAGCTGATCGTCTTCCGGCGCAGCGCCTTCGAGTCGATCGGCGGCTACGCGCGGGTGCGCGGCCAGATCACCGACGACCTCGCCATTGCCCGCGAGCTGAAAAGGGCCGGGTTCCGGGAAGTCTTCCTCGACATCCGTCGGCACATCCGCTGCCGTATGTACGACGGGTACCGCGCCTCTTTCGACGGAATGACGAAGAACATCTACGACATCGCCCGCCGCCGATCGGTCCTTTTCGCGACCGCCGTGACGCTCTTGGTCACCTTCGTGATTCTCCCCCTGGCGCTCCTGTCGATCCAGATCGTCACCGGCGCGGCCGGCATCGAGCGCACCCTCCTCTGCGTTGCCGGGTTTCTCCTCGCCTGGGCCGTCGTGCTGTACGACCGCGGGTTGCGGTGGTGGGCGCCCTTCCTGTACCCCGTTCTGTTCATCCATCTCCTGTTCATGGCGTGGTGGAGCTTCGCACAGATTCTCATGGGGCAGGGGGTGAAATGGAAAGGACGCACGATGCACTAGGATCGGCCATGGCACACACGAAAGGGGCTCCGCTCATCGTCTTCACCCCCCGCTTCCTCCCGTTCGTGGCGGTCTTTCATCTCGTGCTCGCCGCGGTGCGGATCTTCGACTGGACCGTCTATCGAATCCACATCAGGGGCCGCGCGCACCTGCGAGGGCTGAAAACCGCGGTGATCGTAAGCAACCACACGCTGCTGTTCGACCCGGGCATCGTGGCGCACGTGATCCGGCCTCGCCGGACGTACTTCACGATGCTGGAGGAAACGGCCCTCGTCCCGTGGCTGGGGACCTTCGTGCGCCTCCTGGGCGCCATCCCGATACCCGAGCGGCCCAACCCGCTGCGCGAGCTGGAAAGCGCGGCCCGAACGGCGTTTCAGCAGCTCGGATTCATCCACTTTTTTCCCGAGGGGGAACTGTGCCGGGAGAACCAGCAGCTCCAGCCCTTCCATCCCGGGGCCTTTCTCCTCGCCTCTCGGCTCGGCGTCCCCGTGGTGCCGGTGACGACCGTGCTTCACCAGAGGCTCTGGCGGGGGGAAAGCACCGTGCGGCTTGCGGGCCGCAGGGTCCGCCTCCCCCCGCGGATCACCGTCGTCATCGGCCCGCCCGTGTCTCCACCCCCCGAAGGGGAGCGCCCGGCCGCGCGGGCCGCGCGCGAGATGGCCCTGAAGGTGCGCGAGCTCATGCAGGAAGCGATCGACCGCCGCGGCGGGTGCAAGAGCATGTCCCGCGGCTTCATGCCGCGCCTGGTGAGAAGGCCGGAACAGAAATCGGCCTGAGCGCCGACCGCGCAAAGCGCGGGCGGATTCCCGGCATCGACCGCGCGTCTGCCGCAGAATCGCGCGCTCCGATCGGCAGTTGACACGAGTCGACGATCGGTGCATGATGCGATTGAGAATCACTCGCAAATATGGAACCGGTGGATCACTTTCGCGGCTTCTTGAGGAAGAACGGCCTTGCCTTCACCTCCGCGCGCGCTGCGATCCTCAAGGGAATCGTCTCGTCACGCGGTCACTTCGACGCCGACGCGCTGCACGAGCAGCTGAAGCGCGCGGGGGAGTCACTGTCCACGGCGACGATCTACCGGACACTTCCCCTGTTCGTGGAAAGCGGGATCATCAAGGAAACGCTGCGCGCCCGCGGACGCGCGCGCTACGAGCCTGCCTGGGGCCAGGAGCACCACGACCACCTCCAGTGCGTCGTGTGCGGCCGGATCATCGAGTTCCGGGACGACGAGCTGGAGAGACTCCAGGACAAGGTCTGCCGGAAGCACGGCTTCCGGCCGGTGGAGCACCGCCTGGGCATCCGCGGGTACTGCGCCGCGTGCAGGAAGAAGGACGCGTGACGCGCATCGCCGTCGTCGGACTGCCCAACAGCGGCAAGAGCCAGCTCTGCAACAGCCTCACCGGCACCTACGAGCTGGTGTCCAACTACCCGCAGACGACGATCTCCGTGGCCACCCACCGCATCCGGGTCGAAGGATGCGAGTGGGAGGTGGCCGACACCCCGGGGCTGCACGGCCTGTTCATCCAGTCCGAAGAGGAGCTGGTGGTCAGGACGCTGTTGTACGAGCGGCCCCCGGACGTGCTCGTGCAGTGCGTGGATGCGAACCGGTTTCGTGAGTCGCTGCTTCTCACGGCGGACCTCCTCGGTCTCGGCATCCCGCTGGTGCTCGTCGTCACCGCTGTCGGAGAAACCGCCCGCAAGGGCATCCAGCTTGACATGCCGCGGCTTGGCCGGCTCCTCGGGCTTCCCGTGCTCGCCTCTGCCCGCCCCGGCGCGGGAGTGACCGAGCTGCGGCGCCTCCTGCTCGGGACGATTCCCGCCCCTCCGCCGCTCGATTTCGGAGGCCTCATTGAAAAAGCCGTCGCGCGCGCGGAGGAGCTGCTCCCCTCCACCGCGATGTTCCCGCGCGCCTCCGCCCTTCTCTTCCTGGAAAACGATCCCTCGTTCGTCGGTGCCGCGGGGAACGGCCATTCGGCGCTCATGGAGGAAGTCCGCACGCGTCTTGCGGGCACGGCTCCCCGGCTGATCGCCGAAAGGAGGAACGCGTGGGTGGACGACGTGGCCGGGCGTGTTTTCCGGAAGAACGGCGGCGGCCGCGGCGCACCGCGCTTTTCCGAGACCTTCGCCCGGATGTGCCGACACCCCCTGTACGGCCTGCCCATCCTCGCGTTTTTTCTCGGTCTCATCTACGTCATGGTGGTGTACGTCGCCGGTGCCCTCTCGCTGTTCCTCACGGTGACGGTCACGGATCCGGTCGTGCGCGGGGTCGGCATGATCGTGCCGCGGGGTTTCTGGAACGACCTCCTGATCGGGCCGCACGGCCTGCTCACCCTCGGCCTGTTCAACTCGTTGACGACCGTCCTCCCGATCCTCTCCGTGTTCTTTCTGGTCTTCGGCATCCTGGAAGACATCGGCTACCTCCCCAACCTTGCCATCCTGACGCGGAAGGTTTCGGCAAAGCTCGGCATCACCGGAAACGCGGTGATCCCTCTCGTCCTGGGATTCGGATGCAAGACGATGGCGACAATGACGGCGCGCACCATCCAGTCGCGCAAGGAAAAGCTCATTGTCATCGCGCTGATCGCCTTCGCGATCCCCTGCTCGGCCCAGATGGGCCTCTCCATCGCCATCCTCGGTGCGCACGGCGTGCGCTACTTCGTCGCGGCATTCGGGCTGCTCGCGGTGGCCGAGCTCATCGCCGGCCTTCTGCTCAACCGCCTCCTGCCCGCGGATGCCGAGGGCCAGTTCATCCAGGAGCTCCCCCCGATCCGGGTGCCGCGTCTTTCCGCGGTGGCCCGCAAGACGGGCTACCGGCTCCTGTGGTTCCTCAAGGAGGCGATACCCATTTTCCTTATCGCCGCGCTGGCCATGTTCGCAATCGACACGCTCGGGCTGCTCGCCCTCCTGAAAACCGCCCTGAAGCCGTTCATCACCGGCTGGCTCGGCCTGCCGCTGGACATGGTGGACGCGCTTCTTCTCACTTTCGCGCGCAGCGAGGCCGCGGCAGGGCTCATATTGCGGATGGCGCACGCGGGAGTCCTGAACGGCCCGCAGAGCATCCTCGCGGTCATCCTCATCACGACATTCGCGCAGTGCTTTGCGAACATCACCGCGATGTTTCGGGAGGTGCGCGCCCGGGCGGCGCTCCTCATCATCGTATCCATCTATGCGGCCTCCTTCCTGTACACGGGCGCGGTGCGCGCCCTGCTGGCCGCCGCAGGGGGGGCGCTGGGGCTATGAACGGAATCACCGACCGCGAGGAAATGCTGGAACGGCTCTGGCAGCTGGGCGAGCGCGGAACCGCGACCATCGAGGGGCTTCGCGTGTCCCTGAAGGGCAGGTTCGACGCCGCGGACCTGGAAAAGCTCCAGGAGGACGGCATGGTGACGCGGGATGCGCAGACGATCTCGCTCACCGGTCCGGGCGCCGCGCACGCGGAGAGGCTCATCCGTGCGCACCGCATCGGCGAAAGGCTGATCCACGACGTCCTGGGGAGGGAGTTCGAAACAGGCGCCTGCGAGTTCGAGCATATCCTCGCCACGGAGATCGTGGACGGGATCTGCACGCTGCTGGGCCACCCGCGGGAATGCCCGCACGGATTTGCCATCCCGCAGGGCGAATGCTGCCGGGTCTCGGCCCGGTATGTGCAGAAGATCGTCGTTCCGCTGACCGAGCTGCAGATGGGGCAGACAGCGAGAGTCGCCTGGGTGTATACCCGCAGCGACCAGCAGCTGCACCGCCTCACCTCCCTGCAGATTCGTCCCGGCTCG
The DNA here is from genome assembly GCA_052144915.1 of Spirochaetia bacterium. Taxonomy (GTDB): domain Bacteria; phylum Spirochaetota; class Spirochaetia; order SZUA-6; family Fen-1364; genus Fen-1364. Next base: position 10,391 of record JBKQPS010000005.1, read on the forward strand.
ATCGTGAAGCTCCACCAGGACTACCCGTCCTACGTGATCGAATGCGACGGAGCGAGCATTGCCATGGACGAAGAGGTGGCCCGCAGCATCAACGTGTGGCTCGAGGGCGCCAGCCCGGTGCTCGGCGAGACGGCCCAGCGGCACGGTCGGCCGAACTTCGCCAAGCCGAAGTGGCGCTGGCGCCTAGGCGGCCGCGACCGGGGACGACAGGAGAGGAACGGATGATGGCCTATCGGACAATGGGAAAGACCGGCGCGCGGCTCTCGTCGATCTTCGAGGCCATGAACCTCAAGAACGTGTGGGGCTTGGAGAATCCGGCGCGAAAGATGTACGCGGAAATCGGCACGACCCCCTGGGTGAAGGGCAACCGGGCGGATGCGTGCATCGAGTGCGGAGAGTGCGAGGAAAAATGCCCGCAGAAGATCCCCATCACCTCCCCGCTGGCCGAGTCCCGCAAGGCGCTGGTGTAGGAAGACGGGATTCCACGAAACGCTCCAGAGCAGTCTCGTCGATATAGCCCAGCGCAATTGCGATCTCGCCGAAAATGCGCGTGTCTCCGGTGCGTTGCGCGAGCACGACATCCTCGACCTGCCAGGCCTGCATCGCTCCGATGGCCACGAGGAATCCGCCGATCTTGTCCGCTTCCGCGCGCGGGGCATCTTCTGTCATGCTACAGCCTCCCTCCCGGCCAGAGCGTGATGGGAACGGGCGCCCCTGTTTTACGGGTCTGGTAGATCTGGCACCTTTCAGGCCATTGTTCGCAATACAACTCCCGCATGTGGGCGCTATGTTCGTTCTTCCCGCTCATGTTTAAAAAATGACACCGCGCGCGGTACAGTCACGCGCAATCTGTGCTCATGCTTCTCACCGCCCCTTCTCAGCTCTTCACCTGGATGCGT
>JBKQPS010000006.1:0-3788 GCA_052144915.1 Spirochaetia bacterium
GTGGCCGACCTCACGCGCGACGGCGAGAGCTTCCTGTACCTCCGCGGCGGTAGGGGGGGCAAGGGAAACTCCCACTATGCCACGCCCGTCAACCAGGCTCCACGGTACGCCCAGAAGGGTGTCGAGGGTGAAACGCGTGAGCTGAGAGCAGAGCTGCATCTCATCGCCGATATCGGGCTCGTCGGGATGCCCAACGCGGGCAAGTCGACGCTCCTGTCCGTCCTCACCAACGCCCATCCTCTCATCGCCGACTACCCGTTCACCACGCGGACGCCGAATCTCGGCCTGCTCCGCCTGCCGGAGAGGGACGTCATCCTCGCCGACATTCCGGGGATCATCGAAGGCGCCTCGGAGGGCCGCGGCCTCGGGCTGAAGTTCCTCCGTCACGTCGAACGCTGCGCCGCCCTGCTCTTCCTCGTGGACCTCGCGTCGCCGGACTGCGCGGGGACCCTGCGGCTGCTCGAGGCGGAGCTGGAGTCGTACTCACCGGCGCTCGCCGCCCGGCCGCGTCTCGTGGTCGGCACCAAGCTCGACCTCCCCGACGCGACGACGGGCCACGCGGCCCTGTCTGATGCCTCCCCCCCGGGCGGCTTCGTCGCGGTATCCTCCTTCAGCCGCGAAGGGTTGACGCCCCTCGTCGCGGCGATACGGACGCTCGTGGGCGCCGCCGCGGCGGTTGCCGGAGAAACCTCCCTATGAAAGCGCTCGTGCTGGGGGGAACGTTCAACCCGGTCCATTTCGGCCACCTCTTCGTCGCGGAAGAAGTGCGCGCTGCTTTCGGGTACGACGCGGCGATATTCGTGCCCGCCAATCAGCCCGTTCACAAGGACCCTGCTCCGGTCCTCGACCCCGTTCACCGTCTCCGGATGCTCCGTCTCGCCGTCTCGGGAAACGACCGGTTCATCGTGGACACCGGGGACATCGACCGCGGGGGCCCTTCCTATTCGATCGAGACGATCTCCAGCCTCATTCCTCGCCACGGCCTGGAGGGACGGCCCGGCTTCGTCATCGGAGACGACCTGGTGGCGGGACTCCCTTCATGGAAGAACGTCGACGAGCTGGTGCGGATCGTCGACCTGGTGGTTGCGCGGCGCACCCGGGAAGGGCCTCTTGACCTCCCGTACCCTCACCGGGTCGTCACCAACACGGTGCTCCCGATCTCCTCGTCGGAAATTCGCCGCAGGATCCGGGAGGGCCGGTCGGTACGCTACCTCCTGCCGGATGCCGTGCTTGCCTATATCGGGGACAACAACCTCTATGGATGACAGGAACGTCTGGAGATCGCGGGCTGCGGCCCTCGTGGAGGCGAGTCTCTCCCGCCCCCGGCTTCGCCACTCCCGCGAGGTGGCGCGGCTGGCCAGCGAGCTGTGCGACCGCTTCCACGCCGACGAAGAGAAGGGATATATCGCCGGCATCGCGCACGACCTGGCCCGCGAGCTGGACGTCTCCGAGATGCTGCTCCTGGCGGAGAAGGATGGACTGCCCCTTCGCGACTGGGAGAAGGCGAATCCCCTTCTCCTCCACGGTCGGGCCGCCGCGGCGATCCTCATGAAGCACACGGGGTATTCGGACGCCGAGGCGCTCCAGGCGATCCGGGATCACGTGACGGGCCGCGGGGCCATGGGCCCCATTTCGAAGATCGTTTTCGCGGCTGATTTCCTCGAGCCGACGCGGGAGTTCGTGTCTCCCGAGTTCCGCCGCCGGACGCTGGGGTTGAGCCTGGACGAGATGGTGCTCGCCGTGCTGGACCGCAAGCTGCACTTCGTGCGCGCCGCGGCGAAAGAGGTTGCCTCGGACTCCGAGGAGCTGCGCGAGGAGTTGACGACGCATGCTTGAGAGAAGGAGCCGGAGGAGCAACTGGAGCATCTTCCTGCTCATCCTCATCCTCGTCATCATCGCGGGCACGGGCGTCTACGCTGTGCTGCAGGTGCGCGTGGACCAGATCACCGACTCGCTGAAGAAGAAGCAGCCGCTGAACACGCTCTTCGTCTTCTCCTACGGGGAGAAGGCGCTCTTTTTGGAGGTTTTCTTCTATAATCCGGACACCCGCAAAGGCTCACTCTTCTACGTGCCCCCGAACCTGGGAAGCGTGATCGCCACGATCAACCGCGTCGAGGGCATCGATGTCCTGTACCGCCGCTCGAACATGCTCCCCCTCGAGCAAAAAGTGGAAGACCTCCTGGGCGCTCCCCTGCACGGTGTCATCGACATCGGCTTCGACGAGACCGGACGCCTGGTCGACCTGATCGGCGGGGTGGAGGTGTTCATCCCGAATCCTGTCGACATCACGATGCAGGGACGGCGAATCCTTCTCCCGTCCGGAAGTGTCACGCTGGACGGGGACAAGGCGCGGGATTTCATCAGCTACCAGGACCCGCTGGAGACGGAAGCGGATGCGATCGGGCGGCGGCAGAAGTTTCTCCAGGCCCTCCTGAAAGGCCTGGGGGAAAACGAGGCGTTCCTGCTCCAGCGCGGGCCCTTCCGCATGCTCCGCTCGCTCCTGCATACCGACCTGCCGGGCCGGGCGCTCGCGTCCTTCGTCGCGGAGATGGGGCGCTTCGACTCGGAGCGCATGGTGCTTCAGCGCGTGCTGGGCACGACCCGTTCCGTGGACGGTCGGGACCTCCTGTTCCCTCACCAGGACGGGGAGCTGCTCAAGCAGTCCGTGAAGCAGGCGATGGCCGCCAATGCCTCCAGCGAGTTCGTTTCACCGGATGCGTTCACCATCACGGTGGAGGTGCTCAACGGCACCAAGACGGCGGGCCTGGCGAACAGGGCGAGGGACCTCTTCCAGAGCTACGACCTGGAAGTCATGGCGCCGAACAACGCGGACAACGACCAGTACATCAACACGGTCGTGCTGGACCGCAAGGGGAACCTGGACAACGCCAGGAAGGTCGCGGACATCATCCACGCGACCCGCATCTTCTCCAAGCCGGATCCGCAGATGGACCAGGCGGTGGACGTGACGGTGATCCTCGGCAAAGATTTCGATGGCCGCTACGTCAAGTAGCAGGGACGCGGTCCTGCGGGCCGCGCGGCTGATCGCCGATGCCAAGGGGGAGGACACGGTGGTGCTGGACATCAGCGCGGTCTCTCCCATCGCCGATTTCTTCATCATCGCGACGGCGCGCAGCGGCGCTCACCTGGCGGGACTGCAGAGGGAGCTGGCGGTCCTCCTCGGTGACATGGGGATCCGCCCCCTCAACAGCGGACACAAGGGGAGGCAGGATACCGGGTGGCTGCTCCTTGATTGCGGCGATTTTGTCATTCATCTGATGGAAAAAGAACAGCGGGATTTTTACGACCTCGAACGGCTGTGGTTCAAGGCCGAGCGGGTCACTTACTGGTCGAAATCCTCGTAGTCCAGGTCTTCGTCGACGTCGAAGTCATCCTCGTCGAGGTAGTCTTCTTCGTCGTATTCCTCTTCTTCCTCTTCCTCCTCCTCTTCCTCTTCTTCCTCCTCATCTTCTTCTTCGAAATCTTCGTCCATGTCGTCGTCGAACTCTTCTTCCTCTTCGCTTATCTCTTCTTCGTCGTAGTCTTCCTCGAGGTCATCCTCGTAGTCGTCGAAATCGTCGTCGAGATCCTCCTGGTTCTCGCCGCCGTTGGTCTCTTCATCATCGCCCTTTCCCTTGCCCTTCCCGGGCGAGAAAGAGCGCAGCGGGTTCGGCTCTTTTTCACTGTTTTCGTTGATTTCCTGCATTGTTTCCCCTGCCTCAGCTCACGAAGTATGAAACCAAGCTGAATCTACGTCCAGAATTTGCGGCTTGTCAACTAGTTTTTTG
>JBKQPS010000007.1:0-4153 GCA_052144915.1 Spirochaetia bacterium
GCGCACAGCCTAAAAAAAGAGAGCCTTGCGGCTCTCTTTATTGATCCCCAAAATTGCACAGCCCGCGGGCTCTCGCTCGAGCTCATGGTTACCGAATATGCTCCTTCCCCCCCAATGCCCGCGTGCAGTTTTCAATCCGCACCCATATTCAAGCTGACGATTTCACGAAATCGCCATTCTGTCCAGTCCGCATTGCCTCATTCGTTCTCGAGTCGTTCCACCCTCACCGGGAGGGCCTTCATCAGCGGAAAACCGCTGATAGGATCGAAGACGTCATCGGGGGTGAGAAGGTTTACGTTGGCCTGGCGGAAGCCGTGGGTAATCTGGACCGTTCCGGAGATGATTTCGTTGGGGGCCGCTACCGTGATCGGCAGCGTGAGGGTTCCCACCCGGGAGCTCACGCGCGCCCAGTCCCCGTCGTTCAAGGCGAGGCGGGCCGCGTCGGCGGGATGCATCTCCATCTCCGGATTGCGCCCCGCGCGCATGAAGCGCTCGATGTTCTGGAAGCGGCTGTGATAGAACAGCAGTTTTCGGGCACCGGTGACCAGCACAAGAGGGTATGCGGGATCGGGAGAGCTTTGGTACGAGGGGGGGGTGTATTCCGCCAGCTCGGGGTAGCCAAGATCCTTCAAATACTTCGAGGCGAACTCCACTTTGCCCGAAGGAGTCCGCAGCGGCTTCTCCCGCCACTTCTCGTACCGGATAGGCTGGTACGGATAGCCTTCCGGGTGAGCGGCGAGCTGCTCGAGAGTGAGGCCGCTGGGCTCCAGCAACCAGCGAGTCAGCTCCTCCTCGTCTTTCCATGGGAAGTACTCTCCGGCCCCCAGCCGGTGGGCCAGACTTCGCCAGAACTGGTACTCGTCCTGCACGTCGGGGAAGGACAGGAGCTTCCGCGTCAGGGTGACCACCTGGAACATGACGTGCGTGTGCAGCTCCGCGCGCTCCAGGAAAGAGGCGGCGGGCAGCACGTAGTGCGCCAGCTGGGCAGTCTCCGTCAGGAACAGGTCGCGCACCACGAACAGCTCCAGGGCACCCAGGGCCCTGCGCACCTTCTCAGAGTTGGGGTTGGTCATGGCGGGGTTGGCGGCCGTGAGAACGATGGCCTTGAGCGGGTAGGGCGTGCCGCTCAGGATTGCCTCCATGGCCGTCATGGTGTGGCATTCCTGGCGCATGCCGTACAGGACCGGGAATCGTTGTGCGCCAATCGGCTCGAGCTCCGTCAGGGGCTTCTCCTCGTACAGCGTCAGGCGGTTGGCGGGAAAGCCCTCGGGCAGGCGGTTTCCGCCCGTGCGGTCCAGCGCGCCCAGGAGGGTGTCCAGGTAGGCCACTGCCCGAATGTTGTTGATCCCGTTCTCGTGGTGCTCAAGGCCGTTGCCCACGTAGTTCACCACGGCCGGGGCGGCCCCGGCCAGCGCAGCGGCGATCTCGGACACCAGCGCGGCGCGCACGCCGGTCTGGCCCTCGACGTATTCCGGGGTGAAGCGGCCCGCGTAGGCCTGCAGCTGGGGGAACCCCACCGAGTGGTTGGCCACCAGTTCCCGGTCGTAGGCGCCACGCTCAAGCAGGATGCGGATCAGCCCCCAGGCCAGGGCGCCGTCCGTCCCGGGGCGAATCGGCGCGTGCAGATCCGCCTGGCGGGCCACCGCCGACAGGCGCGGGTCCAGCACGATAAGCTTCCCGCCCCGGCGGCGCGCGCGCATGATCATCTGCGTCATGTTCGGATGGGCGTACGGGGGGTTGGCGCCCCACAGGACCACCAGCCGTGTATGCTCGTAGTCGGGGACGCTCCACGCGCCGTGCACCGTGCTGTAACCGATCCAGCGGCCGTTGAAGCACATCGAGTCGTTGGAGAAGTAGTTCGGGGATCCTATCGCGTGGACGAAACGCCGAGCCAGGTCCTCCTGCTGGGCGAAGCCCACGGCCTCTCCCTTCCAGACGCCGATCGAGCGGGCCCCGTGCGCGCCGCGGATGCGCGCCAGCTTTTCCGCGATCTCGTCCATGGCCTGTTCCAGGGCAATCTCCTGCCAGCCTGAGGACGTGCGCTTGAGAGGCTTCAGCAGCCGGTCGGGATGATACACAAGGTCGATGGCCGCCCGTCCCTTGCTGCACAACCGCCCCCGGTTCCAGGGATGCTCCTTGTAGCCGTCGATGTCCACGATCCGACCATCTTCCATGAAGACGTTGACGGCGCAATGGTCGTCGCACATGCGGCAGAGGGTCTGAAACACGGGGCGGGTCTGGCTCACGGCTGGCCTTTCATTCCGAGGAGGTGCATCAGGCGGGCGTCGAAGCGCATGCGGCGGAACCCGAAGGCATCTTCGGACTCCACGTATTCCAGCGCCCCGGAGATGCAGAATTTCACGCACCGGGGGTCCCCGCCGCAGAGGTCGCACTTGCGGGCCACGCGGGCCTGTGCGTCGAACCGGATTGCCCCGTAGGGGCAGGCGAGCATGCACATCTTGCAGCCGGCGCAGCGATCCGGGTCGATTACCACGGCGCCGGTTTCGGGGCTGCGCCCAATGGCCGCGGCCGGGCAGACCTCCGCGCACCAGGGCTGCTCGCAATGAACGCACGTCCCGGGAATGCACACGCGCTCCTCCGCGTAGAAGTTGACCCGGATATTGGAATCCCGGCGCTCGAAGGTCCGGGTCTGCTCGAAGGCGCACGCATACTCGCAGTTGCGGCAGGCCACACAGCTCTCCGGATCCATCGTCACGATGCGCATGGCTTCATCTCCCTGGTCTCTGGCCTGCGAGGACCCGGTGCAGGCTTCGAAACGGCTGCCCGGAAGGCACGCGTCCTTCCCGATGGGCGCGAATCCGCGGACGAAGCGCGGCGAGCACGGCAAGATCTTCCGGCGAGCCCAGCACCACACCGCCCTGCGGGATCCTTCCGCGGAACAGGCACTTGATGTAGCGGCCTGCGCGCGCATCCTGATCCCCCATCGTCTCTTCGGCCGGGTCCCCGCTCTCCAGGAACCGACCCATCGAGGCCAGTGTCAGGCCGAACATCTCGGCCACGTTCATGTTCAGGCTGCCCGGGTACGCGAGATCCTGGCCGGCCATGTTGGCCCCGGCGACGCTTCCCTGCTCCACGGCAGTGGGCCAGAGGGCGTGGGCCGCGTGGGCCTCGCCGAACACGCTCGGGCCCAGGGCGACGTCTCCGGCCGCGTAGATGCCCGGCGCGCTGGTGCGCATGCGCTCGTCCACCGGGATGCCGCCCTCCGCGACCCGCACCGCTGTGCCCTCGAGGAAGGACAGGTTGGGCCGGACTCCTGCGCCGATGACCACCAGTTCGGCGTCGATGTTCGGGCTCTCGCAGGCGAGCACGACGCGCAGAGCGGCGGACGCGGGAGCTCCGGCGCCACCCCGGGGGGCCGGGCGCTCGATCCGTTCGATGCCAACGGAGCAGCGCACATCCACCCCGTGCTCCCGCATCCTCTGCGCGAGCAGTTCCGAAGCCCTTTCGTCCAGGACCTTGGGCAAGACTCGCGGAAGGACCTCCAGCACGGTGACCCGAAGGCCGCGAAGGCAGGCAGCCCAGGCGGCCTGCAGAGATACGAAGCCCGAGCCGATGAACACCGCGCGGCGCCCCGGCAACAATTCAGGCGCCAGGCGGTCCGCATCCTCCAGGGTCCACAAGGTATGAACCCCCGGCCCCGACAGGTCCCTGACGCGTGGAAGGACCGGCCGGGCTCCGGAGGCCACCAGCAGGCGGTCCCAGGGCACCTCGCTTCCGTCCGCCAGCACCAGCGTCCCTCCGTGGTCGTCCACGCGGGTTACGGCGCATCCGAAACGCGTGTGTGCGCGTAAGCCGTCGTAGAATTTCCGGTCGCGTACGAAGAGTTGTTCACGCGCGAGGGACCCCCGAACATAATAGGGCAGGAGCACGCGGGAGTACGCCGGACCGGGTTCTGCTGCCACCAGGGTCAACGGCGAAATCCCGTCGTGGCGGCGGAAGGCCTCCGCGGCTGCGAGGGAAGCGGCGCTGTTCCCGATTATAACGGCCTGCATCAGCACTAGGATACCGATCCTGTCACGTTCACGCCAGACCGGGACATCTCGGCCCCGGCCCCCGCATTATCCCTCCCGCCGCAGAATCCGCACGTCCGCAACGCGTACTCCCTGACCTTCCGCCATCACAAGTACCGGGT
>JBKQPS010000008.1:0-6244 GCA_052144915.1 Spirochaetia bacterium
TTGGCCATCTTGCCTGTCTCCAGGACAAGCTCCTCCTCCCCGATTTTCAATGATACTCGTTGTTCCATATGTGTCCTTGTGTGTGTGCGCTTACTTGCGCAGGCTGAGCCGCTCGATGATCTCGCGGTACTTGTCCAGGTCTCTCCTGCGGAGGTAGGCGAGAAGCCGCCGCCTCTGCCCGACCATTTTCAGGAGCCCGCGGCGGGAGTTGTTGTCCTTGGGATGCCTCTTGAAATGTTCAGTGAGCTCCTCCACCCTCTTTGTCAGCAGCGCAACCTGCACCTCGGTGCGGCCGGTATCCTTTTCGTTCGTCCCGAACGCCTTGATTGCTTCTTCCTTCGCTTCCTTCGTCAGCGCCATGTGCGGAACTCCTTTCGTTCGTCTATGTGAAATGGACCAGCGTGGCAACGCCGCTGTTTTCCGCGGCGAGCGTCAGCGAATCTTCTGAGACGCGGCAGATGCCGGACGCGGTTCCCGCCGTGCCCTCGCTGCTGACCGCGTATTCCCCGTTCGGGGGGAGAACCTGGATGATCTCGCTCCTGGGGATGCGCAGGACGGATCCGTTCGACGGCGCCCTTGGGACATCGCGCAGGTCCAGCGCGTGCGGGCACTCCAGCATCTCCCGCGCTTCGCCGAGCGCCCCGCCGCGGATGGCCGCGCGGATACGGGAGCTGGACACCATGCTTCCCCCGCGGAGCACCGGCTCCGTCACGTGAACCTCGATCCCTGTCTCGGAAAGCATCTCCTTCAAATCGTCGGTCCCCGAAATCCTCTTCTTACCAAACCGAAAGTTCTGCCCGACGACGATTCTCTGGATGGTAAGATTTTCCCTGAGGAGTCGAACGAACGCCTCTCCGGATAGGTTACTCATTTCCTCGGAAAAGTCAATTACCACGGCCGCGTGAACCCCCAGGCCGCCAATTCGCTCCATTTTCTGCCGGTACGTGAGTATTGCGCCGGGAAATGCTTCCGGAAACCGCACGACGAGGGGATTTCGCGAAAACGTGATCACCACCGGCAGCACATCGTCCCCGCCGCAGGTGATTTCCGCGAGGAGCCTGCGGTGGCCCACGTGCAGGCCGTCGAAGACTCCCACGCTGAGCCGGACGGGCCGATCCAGGGGCGGCCGGCGATGCAGCAGGTCTGCCCAGGTCAGGACCGTCATCCGCGAGTGGCCTCCTCCGCACCAGGTTCCGGGAAGGCCGCCAGGTAGCTCATACCGGTCGGAGATTTTTCGATCACGGCGACCAGGCGCTGATCGGAAGCGAAGACGCCGAATGTGCCCTCTACGGCGGGAGCGTCCTCGAAGAGCGCCGGGTCTAGCCTGATTCCCCTGCTGACGGGCACCTGCCACTGCTGTTTTACCACCAGCCGTCCGAGAGCGGGAACGGCGCGGAAGAAGACGGCGGGAGAAAGAATGTCGCCCGCGGCGTCGAACTCTTCCGGCGCACGAGCGTCGTCCACGGAGAATCCTCCTATCCGTGTCCTGCGCAGGCGGGAGACATACGCGCAGGTCCCCAGCCGTTCTGCGATGTCCCGCGCGAGTGAGCGGACGTATGTGCCCTTCGAGCAGGATATTCTGAGGCTGAGCGTGGGCGGACGGTACTCGACCAGGTCCAGGCGATCGATGCGCACCTCGCGCGGCCGGAGAGCAACCTCCTCCCCCCCGCGCGCCGCCTCGGATGCGCGCCTGCCGTCGACGTGGATGGCGGAGTACGCCGGCGGAACCTGGGAAATTGCGCCGCGGAACCCGGGAAGCGCGGCCTCGATCTCCCCGCGGGAAGGGACAGGACCCTGGCCGGTCGTCGCTCCTTCCGGATCGAGAGTGTCCGTGCCGCGCCCGAAGGTGAAATCGGCGGAATACTCCTTGTCCAGGGAGGTGGCCAGGGGACAGAGCCGGGTCATGCGCCCGGCGAGGACGATGAGGAGGCCCTCGGCGAACTTGTCCAGCGTGCCGGCGTGCCCGATGCGGCCCGTGCCCAGGCGCCGCTTCAGGAAACCCAGGGACTGGAATGACGTCTGACCTGCCGGCTTGTCGAGGAGGATGATGCCTTCCGTCAATGCATGATGTCCCGGAGCTTCTGGGCCACGCGAAAACCGTTTTCCATCGCATCGTCGCGGTGGAACGTGAGACGCGGGAAGATCCGCAGCGAGATCCTCTTTGCGAGGCAGCCCTGGATGTACCCGGCCGCGTGGTTCAGCGCGAGAACCGCCTCCGAAACCCTGTCACGATCCCCGAAACGGGACACCCACACTTTCGCGTGGCTCATGTCCCGGGACAGGCTCACCTCGGTGATGGTCGTCAGCGGCTCGATGCGCGGGTCCTTGATCTCACCCGTCACCAGCATCGAGCTTATTTCGGAGCGGAGAAGACTTTCAATTCGACGAAGCCTTATTTCCGGCATCCCGGCCCCCCTCCAGCTTCTTGGCGAGCTCCCGGGTTTCGTACACTTCTATGCTGTCCCCCACCTTGATGTCGTGGAAGCCGTCGAGGCCGATTCCGCACTCGAACCCTTCCTCCACCTCGCGCGCGTCGTCCTTGAACCGCTTCAGGGACACGAGCTTGCCCTTGAAGATCTCCACGCCGTCGCGGATGAGACGGACGTCGGCGTTGCGCCGCACTTTCCCCGAGATGACCTGGCACCCGGCGATGGTGCCGACCTTCGGGATCTTGAAGGTGTTGCGCACCTCCACCGTGCCGATCTGCTCTTCTCGAAGCTCGGGCTTCAGGAGGCCTTCCATGGCAGACCGGATGTCCTCCAGGGCGTCGTAGATGATGTTGTACTTGCGGATGTCCACTTTTTCCCGGTCCGCGAGGCTCTGGGCAACAGAGGTCGGCCTCACGTGAAAGCCCACGATCAGGGCGTTGGACGTGGAGGCAAGCAGGACGTCTCCCTCGTTGATGGCCCCCGCGGCGGCGTGGATGACCTCAAGCTTCACCTCGGCGGTGGACAACTTCTGCAGGGAGGATTTCAGTGCCTCCACGGAGCCGGCAACGTCCGCCTTGATGATGACATTGAGCCCCTGGATCTGGCCTTCCTTGATCTGTTCGTAAAGGTTGTCCAGTGTGACCTTTTTCACGCCCTTGGACTCTTCCTGCTTCCGCAGCTCCTGGCGCTTGCTTCCGATGTTGCGTGCCGTCTGCTCGGAGTCCGTCACCTGGAACGGGTCCCCGGCGTTCGGGATGCTGGTGAAGCCGATGACCTCCACCGGCAGCGACGGCGTGGCTTCGGTCACCTTTTCTCCGCGATCGTTGAAGATCGCCCGGACCTTGCCCGAGTAGATCCCCGCAACGAACGACTCCCCTGGCGTGAGCGTTCCCTTCTGGAGGATGACGGTGGCCACGATGCCCCTTCCCATCTCCACCCGGGACTCCAGCACGATTCCGGACGCCCGGGCTTTGTAGCTGGCCTTCAGCTCGAGGACCTCGGCCTGCAGGAGGATGCTCTCCAGGAGCTCCTTGATGCCGGTCTTCTTCAGGGCGGAGACCTCGTTGTAGATCGTCGTGCCGCCCCATTCCTCGGGGGACAGCCCGTGCTCCGAGAGCTGTCGCTTGACCAGCTCCACGTTCGCCTCGGCGAGGTCCATCTTATTGACAGCGACGATGATAGGCACTTCAGCCTGCTTCGCGTGGTTGATGGCCTCGATGGTCTGCGGCATGACGCCGTCCACCGCGGAGACGACCAGGACCACGATGTCCGTCACCTGCGCCCCGCGGGCGCGCATCATGGTGAACGCCTCGTGGCCCGGGGTATCGAGAAAGACGATCCTGCCGCGCGACTCCGGCAGATCGACGCAGTACGCGCCGATGTGCTGCGTGATGCCGCCGTACTCCCCTTCCGCCACGTTCGCGCTGCGGATGGCGTCCAGGAGCTTGGTCTTTCCGTGGTCGACGTGGCCCATGATCGTGACGATCGGCGGCCGGGGCGCGAGGTCTTCCGAGTTCTCTTTCTCTTCCTCGATCACCGTCTCGTCGTACAGGGAGACGACATTGACCTTGCAGTCGTACTCCGCCGCCAGGAGCGACGCCGTGTCCGAGTCGATCTGCTGGTTGATCGTGAGCATCATCCCCATGCCCATGAGCTTGTGGATGAGGTCCGAACCCTTGAGGTTCATCTTCTTGGCCAGGTCCGCGACCGTGATTCCCTCGGTGATCGAGATCTCCTTGGGCACGGGGTTGGCCATGATGACGGTCTTTTTCTTTACTTGCAGATACTTCTCTTCCGGCTGGTCGTGCTTGCGCTTCGGGTACTCGATCTTCTTCTTGGCCTTGGAGAAGAACTTCTTTGCCGGCGGCTTCTTTTCTTCCGGACCCGACGACGGTCCCCCGCTTCCCGAGCGCGCCGGCGGGCGCATGCCCGGCCGCGGCGGCCCGTAGCCGCCGGTGCTTCCGGGTCCACCGGAGCGGCCGGGCGACCCCGCCGGTCGGGGCGGCATCGGCGTGAGACGCATTTTCTCGCGCACCGACTCCCGGACAGAGGGGCGGGGATCCGGCCTCCTGTCCGCGGGCACAAAGCGCGTGCGCTCGGTTTCTTTCGGCGCGGCCGAGGCCGCAGCCGGCGTTGCGCGCGCGGCAGGCGCGTGGGCCGGGGCCGTCGCGGCGCGGGGCGCCCGCGCGGGCTGCAGGTGCGGATGGGCGTGCGCCGGAGCATGCGCGGCCGAGGCCGCCGCGGAAGCCGGGGAGGAACCGAGCGCCGCGGCGGACGCGCTTTCCGCCGCAGGTTCGGCCGCGGGAGAGGCCGTCTTGTGGACGGTCTTTTTCGCCACGACCACGACCTTCTTCTTCACCACCACCACTTTCTTTTTCTCCGGGGCGGCGACTCCGCCCGCGGCGGCGGCAAGTCCACCTCCGGTGGCCGCACCACCACCTCCCGGGGTGACGGCGTCCTCCACGACGACGGGAGATTCCTCCTCCACCTTCTTGTGCTTGATGAGTGTGGTCTTGGGTTTTTTCTTGCTGTCCAGTTCCTCGGGCATACCTGCTCTCTTACTCTTCCGCGCTTTCTTCGAAGGTTAAACCGACACCGCAGTTTGGACAAGTGGCCATGTCCGGCGTGATCGGCGTTCCGCACTCGGGGCATTCGTATGAGTCTTCCTCGCCTTCGGGGAGCGCGGCAGCGACGTCGGGAGCTTCCGCCGCAGGTGCAGGGACCGACGGGGCCCCCTCGACGTCCGATTCGACCTCCACCGAGCCTTCCGGTTCGGCCGGAGCCTCGCCCTCCGGCTCGGGAGCCGCCGCGGGCTCCTCCTCGACGATCTCCACGTTCTCTTCGATGATCTTGTGGAGCGCCTGGATGTCTTCCATGGTGATCCCGCCCAGCGCCGCCAGCTGTTCCGGGGTGAGGGCAACCAGGCTTTCGATATCCGCGATATTGTCCTTTTCCAGGATCTCCACGAGCCGCGGCGTGATTCCGGGCAGCTCCGAGATCTTCTGAATCTCCTCCTCGGGCTCGCCGAACAGGGCGGAGACCGCGCGCTTGGCTTCAGCGGAAATGTCCATCTCGGAGAACTGGCTCTCCGTCTTGACGTCGATGTTCCAGTCCGTCAGGCGGTTGGCAAGGCGCACGTTCAGCCCCTGCTTGCCGATGGCCAGGGAGAAAGAGGCATCGGGCACGATGGCGAGGGCGAGTTTCTTGGACTCGTCGAGTATGACGATCTGGTTCACCTCCGCGGGAGACAGGGCGTTCTTGATGAAGCTGCGCGAATCGAGGGAATATCGGAGGATGTCGATCTTCTCACCTTCCAATTCCCGCACGACCGCCTGGATCCGCACTCCCTTGAGCCCGACGCAGGCGCCGACGGGGTCCACGTCCTCCCGGGTCGAGCGGACGGCGATCTTCGTCCTGTACCCCGGCTCACGAACGATCTTCATGATCTCGATGGTTTTGTCGTAGATCTCGGGAACCTCCAGCTCGAAGATCTTCTTCACGAACTCCGCGTGGTTGCGGGAGAGCACGATCTGCAGACCCGTCGGGGTCTTCACGACCTCGTAGATCAGCGCCTTGATCCGGTCATTCGGATGGTAGATTTCGCGGGGCGACTGGTACTTCTTGGGGAGGATTCCCTCCGTCATTCCGAGGTCGACGTAGATGTTGCCGTTGCGTTCGCGCTGGTAGTAGCCGATGATCATCTCACCGACCTTGTCCTTGTATTCCGAGTACAGCGTGTCCTTCTGGATTTCACGCAGGCTCTGGCGGGCCTTCTGCTTGGCGCTCTGCACCGAGACCCGGTCGAACTCCTTCGG
>JBKQPS010000009.1:0-9320 GCA_052144915.1 Spirochaetia bacterium
TCCGTCCACCCGGTGCCGTGCAGCGGCGACGTATCTCTGCATCGACTCGACGAGGGACGGCTCCTCGTCGGTTCGAAGCAGACCGCTGAGGCTGAGCAGACCCTCCCGCGAATGAACGACGCCGGGCCACGTGCTCCGCGCGCTGGTGAATCCGGACTCTCGTACCATTTCCACCACACGATCGTCGTACTGGCCAAAGGGATACGCAAAAGAGGTGACGCGGACCCCGACGCGCTCCTCGATGATCCGCTTCGCGCCGAGGATCTCCCACCGGAGGGCTGTGTCCTTGGCCACCCTCGTGAGGTAAGGATGGGTCATCGAGTGGCACCCGATCTGCATGCCCGCCGCGCGGAGGGCGCGGATCTCATCCCAGGTCATGTGGTGCTTCCTGCCCACGGCCGCCACCCAGATGTAGAAGGTGGCGGTGAAGCCGTACTTCTGCAGGAGCGGCAAGGCGTATGTGTACTGGCTTTCCCAATCGTCGTCGAACGAGAGAACGACGGGTCGCGGCGGCAAGGGACGTTCTCGCGTGATGGCATCGACGAGGTCGTCCAGCGTGATCGACACGTATCCGTGGCCGCGCAGGTACGCAAGCTCCTTCTCCAGCGTCTCCGGGGTCGCGATGTAGCGGCGCGCCGCGGCGGTATCGCTTTGGCTGTAGGGCCGGATGGAATGGAAAATGAGAATGGGCGTGATGGTCGATCCGGTTCCCCACCCATCCATATTCGGCAGCGTCTGCATTGGCAGGCCGGATACGTCAACTGCCGTCGCCGCGGCGATGATGCCGGAGAGCAGAAGCGCGCGGGTTATCGAAGCGGGGTGTGCCATATCTGCGGTACCTCCACTCCGGGTGATGCTCCCTAGCGATCCAGCCCGATGTTGATCTCCGTGCCGTCGCGCTCGATGGTGAACATCACGCTCCGTCCCGATCCGGTGTTCAACGCCTTGTAGTAGTCCATCATGTTGCGAACCGCCGCGCCATTGACGGACGTGATCACATCGCCCGGCTTCAGCCCGGCAATCGATGCCGGGGCGTCCTGGTCCGGAACATACCCCACGACGACGCCGCGAGTGCCCCGGGGGATATCGACCTGCTGACGCACCTGGTCGTTGATATCGATCACCGTCAGGCCGGGCCACAGGTTCTTTGCCTGGGCGACCTGGTCACCCTCGTCGCGGACCCCGATTTTCACGGGAACGGTGATATTCTCTCCGTATCGCACCAGCGAAAAGGTGTACGTGTGTCCCGCGGCGAGCCCTCCGACAACCTGCGTCAGCTTCTCGGCGTCGATGATCACGGCCTTGTCGACCAGGGTGACGTAGTCCCCGGGAAGGACGCCCGCCCGGTCCGCGGGGGATCCCTTGTAGATCTCCATGACGAGAGCCCCCTTCAGGCCCTCGAGCTTCAGATCGGCGGCAAAACCGGGGTACGTCTCCTTGTCCTGGATGTCCGCGATCTGCGCGCCGAGCCACCCGTACTCCACCTTGCCTTTTGCAATGAAATCACGGATCGGCTGCAGGGCGTTGTTGATGGGAATCGCGAAGCCCAGGCCGATGCTGCCGCCGGTCGGCGCCGCGATCCACGTGTTCATCCCGATGACCTCACCCTGGATGTTCACCAGGGCTCCCCCCGAGTTTCCCTGGTTGATGGCCGCATCCGTCTGGATGTAGTCGGTGTACCCCGCGACATCCTGGGGACCATGCCGTCCGAGAGCGCTCACGATGCCCATCGTCACCGTGGATTCGTAGCCGAAGGGGTTTCCGACCGCGAGCACTATGTCTCCCACCTGGACGCCGTCGGAGTCTCCCAGCTCCGCAACCGGGATCGTCTCCGTCGTGTCGAAGGAGACCAGGGCGACGTCCTTGCGCGGGTCGGTGCCGACGGTGCGCGCCTTGAACACCCGCTGGTCGTTCAGCTTGACGCTGATGTCAGTCGCGTCCTCGACGACGTGGTTGTTCGTGAGGACGTAGTAGCGGCTTCCCGCGTGCCGCACGATGATTCCCGAACCGAGCCCTGACTGGTGAAACGTCCTGCTGCGATCCTTGTTCCCCTGCGGCTGGTCGAACGGAAAGGGGAAGTCGAAGGGGAAGCTGAACTGGGGAATCTGCCGGGTGATCGTCTGCGTCACGTCTATCTCGACGACGGACGGGAGCACCTTCTTCGCGACCGCACGGAATGACGCCTGGAGCGGCTCCAGAGTCGTCGCGGGGGCCGCGGGAGGGGAAACATCGGACTCTTGTGCGGTTTTAGCCGCGGCTGTCGACTTCACCTGCGTGAATCCGAAAACCGGCGTGAAAAAGAACAGCGCGGTTCCCACCACCGCGACGGCGGCGATTGCCGCCAAGGAAAATATCCTGCCTCGCATGACCACGAACCTCCGAAACGAAGGTACCGACAGGAGGTTCAGAGTCTGTTACGGGCTATTTAAGATTCCTTAACCAAGCGTGACGAGCGGGACCACGGTTACGCTGGCGCTCCGCGCGGGACATCGTCCGGGTAGCTTGCCGTCGCCGAGATCGAGATGCCACCGCGCGGCTTCTGCGTGATGGTCACGGTCACCCGGCGCGGCTTGCACGCTTCGCACACATCCATCGCGATACGCGCCGCGAGGTCCTCGCAGAACGCCCCCTCTTCGCGGAAGGACCAGAGGTAGAGCTTCAGGCTCTTGCTCTCGATGCACCACGCATCGGGCTCGAACTCGATGCGCACCGTCTCCCAGTCCGGCTGCCCTGTCACGGGGCAGAGGCTTGTCACCTCGTCGCTCTCCAGGACGACTTTCTTCACGTGTGCCGGCGCGGGGAATACCTCCAGCCGCCGGCGCGGCGTCGAGACTTTGTTGCCCAGGGCCTCGAATCTCGGTTCGCCCATCACTTGCCTCCCATGCCGAACGGATTGTAGGCGACACCGGTATCGAAGGTGTCGGTCCCCTCGCGCTTCTTGACGGACCCGACGACGAGGTACGTCACCGGTGTGAGAACTGCTTCATACGCGACCTTGACCGCGTACTGGGCGATCATGATCTGGAACAGGGCCGCGCGCGGCACACTGCCCGCGAAACTGAGACCGATGAAGAGAGCCGTATCGAGCCCCTGGCCGACGATCGTCGAAGAGATCGTCCTCGTCCAGAGGTAACGCCCCTTGGTCACCTTTTTGAGCGCGGAAAGCGTGACGGAGTTTGCAAACTCGCCCACCCAGTACGCAATGAGAGACGCAGCCACGATCCTCGGCGCCAATCCGAGCACCTTTGCGTAGGCATCCTGGTTCTTGAAGAATGCGGGGAAGGGCAAAACGATCGCGACGAGGAAGAGCGCCGACATGAAGATGTTGGCGGCGAAACCGGACCAGATGACGATCCTCGTTTTTCGAAACCCGTAGACCTCTGTGAACACATCTCCGAGGATGTATGTGATCGGAAAAAGGACGACCGCCGAAGGCAGGACGAGCCCAAATACGAGGATCAGCTTGCCCGCGATGATGTTCGAGACCAGGAGACACGTGATGAACAGCGCAAACAGCGAGAGAAATACCGGAGAGTACGACGGGTCATCCCTTTTCATGGGACGGGCCTCCTGTTTTGTTCAGGCGGGTGGACTACGACCGCCGGTGTTGGGCTACTCTATTTGAAAGACACCCCGCGGGTCAATCGGAGAACCAGCCGGACCCCCGCACGACGGATGCCACGCGCTCCATCTCCGAATCCAGGGTCGAACGCCAGTCCGTGGCGCGGCCGCGCCATCCGAGAGCGGCGAGGAAGCGCTGGCGGTAACCCGTGTTTTCGAAAAGACCATGCAGGTAGACGCCGTGGATGCTGCCCTGCTCCCAGCCCAGCCCGTCCGGCAGGTACTCCCTGACCTCGGGACCGGGCGTGGTTCGGCCATGGTGGATCTCGTATCCGCGAATGATCTCTCCGCCCGCCCCTGTCGTTTCTCTCTGTCGTGTCGCCTTCTCCGGGACAAGCGTCGTCGTGATGTCGAGGAGCCCGAGACCCTGGATTTCGGCGCCTTCCAACCCGTGCGGGTCACGGATGCGGTGCCCCAGGAGCTGCATTCCGCCGCACACTCCGACGACGGCCGTGCCGCGCGTGGCCGCGCGAACCACCTCCGCGTCCAGCCCGGTCTCCCTCAGGGATCTCAGACTCTGCCCTGTGTTCTTCGTGCCGGGAAGGATCACCGCGGCGTAGCCTTCCAGACGCGCGAAATCCCGGATCGGAACGAGGGTCACCCCGGGTTCGCTGATGAGGGGATCGAACTCGTCCAGGTTGCTCGCGTAGGGATATACAATCAGGGCGATATTGACGGTGCCCTCGATCGGCTGGGCACGGTGGTGAAGCGTGTCCTCCTCCGGGAGTGAATGGCGGATCAGGGGAATGATGGCGACAGTGGGAATGCCCGTCTTCTCCTGGAGCCATTCCATCGCGTTGCCGAGCAGCGAGGGATCGCCCCGGAACCTGTTCAGGACGAAGCCCTTCACGAGTGAGCGCTCGTCGGGCTCAAGGCACATCCAGGTGCCAAGCAGGTGCGCAAACGCGCCCCCCCGGTCGATGTCGGCCGCCACGTAGACATCGGCACGGCATTCCTTCGCGACCCTCATATTCACGATGTCCCCTTCCCGAAGATTGATCTCTGCGGGACTCCCCGCGCCCTCGATGACGAGGAGATCGAAGTCTTCGAGAAGGCTGTTGAGCGCATCCCGGACGACTGGCCAGAGACGCTCTTTCCTTTCGTTCCACGGCATGGCGGTGATCGCCCGGTCCAGTTTTCCCATCACGATCACCTGGCTGTACGTGTCCGCGCTGGGTTTCAGGAGGACCGGGTTCATGCGGACCTGGGGAACCTGACGAGCGGCCAACGCCTGCGTGTACTGGGCGCGTCCCATCTCGAGGCCTTCCGAGGTCACGGCGGCGTTGTTGCTCATGTTCTGCGCCTTGAAGGGCGCCGTTTTCAGTCCGCGATTGGCAAAGAGGCGGCACAGCGCGGTCACAAGGAAGGACTTGCCCGCGTCGCTCGTGCAACCCATGACCATGACGGGCGCAAGGGGCACGGCGCCACCTGTTACGGAAGCTGCCTGTGGATGAAGAAACTCGCGTCACGCCTCTGCCTCCAGAGGACGGGAATCTCCTCCCTGTACGTCTCCCACAGTCCACTGTAGGCCGGGGGCATCTGGTCGTCGATCACGCGGCGGAACTTCGACAGGGAGTGAAACGGGATGTTCGGGTACATGTGGTGCTCGGTGTGATATTCCATGTGCAGATACAGGAACGAGAAGAACGGGTTCAGGCGGATTGTTCGCGTGTTGAGGCGATAGTCAAGGACGTCCTCCGCGAGCCCTGAATGCTGCGCCAGTATCAGCAGCCACATGAGGAATCCGCCGTACAGCCGGGGCAGGCTGAAAAGAAGTATCGGGAGCCAGCTTTGCAGGATGATCGCCGAGGCGATGACGGCCAGGTGGAGCGCGAGGCACGCCCTGCTGGACCAGAACATCCTGTTGTACTCGCCCTTCGGCACGACCCTTTTCGCCTCGCGGCTGGGGATGCCAAGGGAGTGCAGCAGGAGAATGGGAAGCAGAGAGATCGTGCTGTCGAGGTAGAAGAACTCGATCAGCACCTTCCACAGCCGGACGGGCCGCGGGGCCTGGATCTCCAGGTCGGCATCCTTGATGATCGTCCAGGCGTGATGGTGCATGTGTCTCCAGCGGGTCAGCGTAGTGGCGCGGAACTCCATCGCGGTGGTGAGGAAAAACATGATCCTGTTGAGAAGGCGTGTCTTGAATGGCGTGCCGTGCAGGCTTTCGTGCAGGTGGGAGTTGCACATGCTGAAGATCGTCCCGTACACGAAGAAGGCAAGGATGCACCAGGCGCTGCCGGCGTTGAAGAGCAAGACAGAGAGATATCCCAGCGCGGCAGTGAGGACGAGCCATCCCCCGTAGGCAAGGACGCCCGGGAGATCGCGGCGCTGCATGAGGCCCTGCAGGACTGGCTTGTCGATCCGCGGGGTCCACCATTTCGGGGGCTCGCGGCGCTTTTTGAACTCCTCGTACGTCTCCACGGCTCTCATGGAAACCTCCTTGTCGAAGGGTCAGGCATCGTAGCGGCACTTCCTCGCTTCATCCGCAAAGGCCCTCAGGAGCCGGGGGTCCGCGTCAAAAAAATGATCCGACGGTGCAAGGATGTATCCTCCACCGTCACCGGCATCCTGGAAGTTCTTCCGAACGGCGGCCCGCACCTCCTCCTCCGAAGCGCGGCTGAAGTAGTGACTCTGGTTGAAACCGCCGATCATGCAGACCTTGTCGCCGATCCGCCTCTTCGCCTCCGCGAGCACCGCGTCCCCGCCCATGCCCGGAGGCGTGAATGTTTCCATAGCGTCGGGGCCCATCGCGGCCACCCTCTCGAGGATGGCCATCATTCCGCCGCAGGTGTGATAGACGATGCGCTGCCCTGCCTCGTGCGCCGCGCGGATGAGCTCGGCGTCATACGGGGCCACGAACTCGTCGAACAATGCCGGGGAGATCACGGTGGAGGAGGCATCCCCCCCGCCCAGCTCGTTGATGTCGAACCGAGCGCCTTTCATAGAGGCGATGTACCCCAGTTTCCTCTTTTGCAAAATCCGGAGGAACTGGTGCACCCAGGAAGGATCGTCGAAGGTCTCCATGATCATCTTTTCTGTCCCGTAGAGGCAGCAGGCGTCCTGCCAGCAGCCCGGCTGGCCGAACACGTCGAAGCACGGAATATGACCGCGGATGAGGCCTGTCTCCCCGTACTCGTCGGCTTCCCGGTTGACCTCCTCGACGTCGCACAGCGGCGTGGTGACGTGAGCCGCGATCACGTCGATGTCGCTCTTCTCCTTGACCAGGCACTCCGTGACCCACGAGGTGTACGCGTTGGACTCCAGGGCCATGGTGAGCGTTTTCGACGGCGTGACGAAGCGGTAGCGCGTCAGCCGATTTGCCGCTGACGTACCCGGCGGATTCCCCTTGTCCGCTGACGTACCCGGCGGATTTGCCGCTGGAACTTCGTCCATCTCGATGCGCCACGCCTCGGAGGCGATCAGGCGTGTTTCGAGAAACCCGGTCTTCGCCTGGTTCGGATTGAACCAGGTCCCCCGGGCCGGGTCGGGTCGGTGCGGATAGACCCAGCGGATCGGGTCCATCCCGAAGCTCGCGAAGCACTGGTCGTTCGAGATGCCTCCCATGTAGGTGTCCAGGAAATACGGCATCAGGTGATGCGTGGTGACGGGAAGGCGGTCCGGCCGGCCGCGCGCAATCGCGGTGAGGAAGCGTCTCTTTGAGGTCATGAACCGAGTATCCTCCCTACTCCTTCACCGCGCCCTCGACGAGCCCGGCAATGAGCTGCCGCTGGATGAAAATGAAGATGACGAGCACCGGCAGCACGATGAGGATCGAGGAGGCCATGAGGTTGCCCCAATTGGTTTCGTATTGGCCGACGAAGTCCATGATCCCGATGGGAAGCGTGCGGTGCTCCTTGCCCGTCATGATGACCAGGGGAAAAAGGAAATCCTGCCACGTGAGAAAAAAGACGTAGGCCCCCGTGGCGCCGATGGCCGGCTGCAGCAGGGGGACCACGACTCTCCAGAACGCCTGGAACCTGGAGGCCCCCTCGATGTACGCCGCCTCTTCGAGCTGCCGGGGGATGTTGTGCAGGAAGCTCCGCAGGAGCCAGATTGCGATGGGAACGGAGAAAGTGAGAAACGCGATGATGAGGCCCGGGTACGAGTCGATGAGGCTGAGACCCGCAAGGATGCGGTAGATGGGGATGATGATCGCCGCAAGGCAGAACATCTGGCTGTAGACCATAAGCGTGAGGAAGAACTTCCTTCCGGGAAACTGAAGACGGGAAAAGCCATACGCGCCCAGGAGGGCGATGACGACGGCGATCGCCGTGGTGACCACCGACACGGTGAGGCTGTTCAGGAAATAGCGGAAGAAAGGGGCGTACTGCAGGGCCTGCTGAAAGTTGATCAGGGTAATCTGGTGCGGCAGAAAGCTGACCGGCAGGGCAAACTGCTCCTGAGGATCTTTCAAGGCGGTGGAGAGCATCTGGGCAAAGGGGAACAGGATGAAGAACAGGATGAGCACAAGCACCGCGGTCCACACCGCGACGAAGAGGGGGTTCTCCCGCCGGCGCGAGATTTGTGCGGCCATCAGAGCGTCTCCCTCTTGAAGATCATGCGGATGTACTGGATGCTCGCCGCGCTCACCAGCAGGAAGCTGAGGACCGCGAAACGGGAGGCATTTCCGAAATTGAAGTTCATGAAGGCCAGCTCATAGATGTAGGTCGGCGCGATGTGAGTGGAGCGGATCGGCCCGCCGCCGGTCATCACCCATATGATCTCGAAATAGTTGAACGTCCAGATGGCCGTCAGCAGGATCGTCGTGCGGATGATGCTCGCGATGTGCGGAATGGAGATGTAGGTGAACTGCTGCACCGCATCCGCTCCGTCCATCTGCGCTGACTCGTAGAGTGACGGCGGTACCGTCTGCAGGGCCGCCAGGTACATGAGCATGGAGAACCCGAAGCCCTTCCAGATGGCCGTCAGCACCACGGAGAACATCGCCAGGCCAGGAAGCCCCAGCCAGTCGATGTGCACCGCGGCGAAGCCCAGCCGGGCAAGCAGCGCGTTGAGGAAGCCGAACTGGGCATCATAGAGAAGGCGCCACACCATGCCGGCCACCACGCCGGGGATCACCCACGGGATGATGATGACGCTCCTTCCGAGCCAGCGCAGGCGGAACTGTCGGTTGAGGATCAGGGCCGTGCCAAGGCCGACCACGAACTGGAAGAACGCCACCAGGATCGTCCAGACAAAGGAGTTGCGTACGGCCATGAGCGCGTCATGAGACTGGAAAATGCTGGCAAAACCCCGCAGGCCGAGGAAAACAGGGTTCGGATTGCTGAGCCTGGTGTCGAAGAGGGACAGGTACAGCGTGTAGCCGATGGGCACGAAGATCAGCAGGAGCATGAGGATGATGGCGGGAGAGGTGAACCCGTATCCCGCCAGGACGTCGGCCCGCTTGTAGCGCGCGCTCTTTAGTCTTTCTTCCATGTCTTCTCTTCGCTCTCCATGAGGGGGCGAGGGCAAAGCCCCCGCCCCGCCTTGAGCGCAACTTACTTGTTCAAAAGAGCGTCGACGGCCTTGGCCGCCTCGTCCAGGGCAGCCTGGGTGTCCATCTGGCCGAGAAGGATCTTTCCAGTCGCGGTATGCTGGACATCCGCGATCTCGGGATAGTTCGGAACGGAGGGCCGGAAGAGCGCGTTGGTCAGCTGGGTATAGATGACGTCGTCGAACTTCCTCTTCTCCTTCAG
>JBKQPS010000010.1:0-7289 GCA_052144915.1 Spirochaetia bacterium
CAGGGGATTTTAAGTCCCCTGTGTCTGCCAGTTCCACCACTCCGGCGTAGCCCCACCGCGCTTGCGCGGTGTTGGATGGCGAGGTCGCCCGAGCCACGGATGGCGAAAGGGCGACCACAGGGACGTGCCGGCTCGGCCGAGTCCATGCCGCGCGAAATGACGCGCAAGCGCGTCGAGCGCGGCCGGGGATGGACGAAAGGCCGAGCAGGCCATAGCGACGGCCCAAGGCCGTGCAAAAGGGCCCTGCGGCGGCAACCGGCCCGCAGGGGCGGCGGGAGCCATGAGGCCGCGCCCTGTAATTCGTACGGCACGCCGATTTTCGCAGAAAAATCGTACCGTTTTGCCGCCCGCTGAGTCAAGACAATAACGCCGAAAGCCGATCATGGACTGAGGATTTCCTCGATGCCGAGCCGAGTCATACAGCTGTTGTGTCTCTTCCTTCTTCTTCTCGGCGCCGCCACGCTGCCCGGGGCCGACAGCCAGTACACGGTCAAGGAAGGAGAAACCCTTTTTTCGGTCGCCCGGCGCGCGCAGGTGCCGGTCGACGTGCTGAGCGCATTCAACGGCATTGCGGATGCCGGGAAGGTGAAAGCAGGCATGGTGCTCCGCGTGCCGACCGCCTACAGCGTGAAAAAGGGCGATACCTTGTACGGCATCGCTCGGGAGTTCAGTGTCCCGATCGCCCGGCTGCTGGAGCTGAACAAGTTCACACAGAATGCCCGGTTGAAGGTGGGCGCGCGCCTGTTCATACCCGTGGACGCGGAAGCCCCGGCCGCGCGGGTCGTCGATGCGGTCCAGAAGCCGCTGCGCACGGATGTCCCGACCGCCACGGACTCCATCGCGCCTCGCGCCGGAGGCGTGGTCGTGTGGCCGCACACGGGCAGACACGAGCCGGACAACGGCAAGGTCCCCGGCCTGGTGTTTTATGGCGCGCCCGGGGACCTGGTGAAGTCGGCGACGGCGGGAGAGGTGAAGTGGGCCGCGACGTACTGGACCCGCGGCAAGGTAGTGATCATCAAGTCCCTGGACGGGACCCTCTGCACGTATGGAGGGAACGCGGAGCTCCTCGTGAATGTCGGAGACCGCGTGAGCCCGGGCACGGACATCGCGAAGCTCGGCGAGAGTCCCCAGGGAGGGGGGGCGAAGCTGTACTTCAGCATCAGCGATGGAAACGGACGTATCGTCGATCCGGAGAAGTTCCTCTCTGCGAGGAGCTCGTCATGAAAGGGTGTATATGGGAAGGCACCTTGAAAGGTCAGGAGGCTCCTCCCGACCGGGAGCGGGCGTAAAGCGCCGCACGGGAACCGACGCCGGGACCCGCTCGGGCAACGACGACCGGGAAACTGTCGGCAGCATGCCGCCCGCGGAGACCGGCCGGCTTCCGCCGGAAGCGGCGGCGCGCGCGTCGTCCTGCACGGTGGCCGCCCTCCTGGAAGCGCCGCACGCCGCGGAGGCGCCCGAGGAGAAGGATCTCCTCGCTCTCTACATACGGCAGATCGCGCACTACCCTCTGCTCACGGGAGCAGACGAGCAGGAAATCGGACTCTCCATCCAGAATGCGCGCAACGAGCTGTCCGGTCTGGAAGCGAAGGCGGCAAGGTTCAAGGTCCCGCGGCGCTCCTTCCTCCGCCGCAAGGCGGAGCTCGAGCACGAGATCGCCGCGCAGAAGAACCGCCTCATCCTCGGCAATCTCCGTCTCGTCGTCTCGGTTGCGAAGAAATACCAGCACCGCGGCGTCTCCCTGCTGGACCTTGTCGATGAGGGAAACATCGGCCTGATCGAGGCGGTCGAGAGATTCGACTACCGCAAGGGCTGCCGGTTTTCCACGTATGGAACCTGGTGGATCAAGCAGGCCGTGATCAAGTCTCTCGCCGAGAACGGCAAGGCAATCAAGATCCCCATCCACCTGCTCAACACGATCAAGAAATGCTTCTCGATCGCCCGCCAGCTCACGCAGGAGCTCGGACGGGAGCCGAGCAACGCGGAAATCGCCGAGTACCTGCGGATTCCCAAGTCGCGCGTCGAGGAGTTGATCAGTCTCTCGTGGGACCCGACGTCGCTTGACACGCCGGTGGCGGGGGAGAATCCCACCCGCCTTGCGGACCTCATCCGGGACGACGTCTCGGAGAAGCCGTTCGAAACGGCGTTCGCGCGCGCCCTCCAGGACACCCTGGCGATGGTGCTGGACAAGCTGAACGAGCGCGAGATGCGGATCATCAAGCTTCGCTTCGGCATCGACGGGGAGGGGCCCTTCACGCTCGAGGAAACAGGAAAGATCCTGGGGATCACCCGGGAACGGGTGCGGCAGATCCAGGAACGCGCCCTGGTGAAGCTGAAGCAGTTGCGGGTTTCGACCGAGCTCGAGACGTTCATGAAAGGCTGAGGCGCATATGCCACGGGGACGGAGGCCGCGCCTGCCATGCATTGCCGGGGCGCCCGGCTCGCCGATTGAAAACCGCGCGGTGCACCGCGCGCGCCTCGTCGAACGGCGTCGCGGCAACCTTGACATGGGGAATGGCGGATTCTACAATATGCGCGCTTTGACGAAGGAAGATGCATGCTCACCACCTACTCGTTGAGCGGTCTCGCTGTGGTCACGCCGGACAACGTGACGCCCGGCAGCAGCATCCAGGTCGATCAGAAGAAGCTGGGCCGCCTCGGGGGGAAGAGCAAGCTCGACCTGCGCTTCGGTGACGGGTTTGCAGCATTTCCCGCGCTGATCAACGTCCACGACCACTTCAACGGCAACTACCTCCCCAAGGTGGGGCCTCCGCCCGGCGAGTTCTACCTCAACTGGTCGTACTGGAACAACGACCTGATGAACTCGGACGTCGTCAAAGTGGAGCGCGCACGCACGAGCGTGGAGGAGCGGTACTTCCTCAGCGCGTACAAGAGTATCTTCTCGGGAGTGGTCACCGCCAATGACCATTTCCCCCACGAGTGGAACGAGCCTTTCATCCCCCGGCTGCCGATGCGGGTCATCCGCAACTACACGCTGTCCCACGCGTGTTCCTCCTTCGATCTGAAATGGGGGGACGGCTTCGAGGTCGAGCATGCGCGCGCCGTCAAGAGCGGCTTTCCCTTCATCACCCACCTCGAGGAGGGTTTCGATCCCGAAACCCAGGCCGGCATCGAAACCCTGGAAGCCGCCCGGTGCCTGGACGACCACACGGTCATGATCCACTGCATCGGGTTCTCGGACGAGGACATCCAGAAGGTCCGCCGTGCCGGGGCGCATATCTCCTGGTGCGCCAACTCGAACATCTTCATGTTCAACGTCACCTGCAAGATCAAGAAGATGCTGGAGGCCGGCATCAACGTCGCGATCGGGACAGACTCGACTGCGACCGGCTCGATCAACCTGCTCGAAGAGATGCGGTACGACCGGGAGGTGTACCGGCGGATGTACGGGGAAGACCTGCCGGCGAAGACCATCGTGAACATGGTCACGGTGAACCCGGCAAGGGCGTTCCGCATCCAGAAGGAAACGGGCACGCTGTCCGAAGGAAGGCTCGCCGATGTCCTGGTCGTGCGCCAGCAGAAAGACGATCCGTGGGAGTCGCTCGTGGCGGCCCGCACCGAGGACATCGAGCTGCTCGTGCAGGACGGCTCGCCGATATTCGGGGACGCCTCCCACGAGGAACTTTTCGCGGGCCGTGCCGTTCCCTACACGAAGGTGAACATCCGCGGGCGCCAGATGCTCGTCCGGGGCGACACCGCGGGACTCATGGAGAGGGTGCGAAAAGCCGTCGGGTTCCGCAAGGTCCTTGACTTCATTCCCCTGGACACCTAGGGTTGAGTCAGGAGCGGGTGGGAAGTGTCTCCCAAGGCGGTGCAATACAGGGCCAACTCGATCATCTACTTCAAGGGAGACCAGAGCGACCGCATTTTTCTGCTCAACTCCGGGAAGGTGAGCCTCAGCTACGTCGATATCGAGACGGGGCAGGAGGTGCGGGACCTGATCAAGATGGGCGAGTTCTTCGGCGTGAAGTCGGCGCTGGGCCGCTACATGCGGGAAGAGACCGCGATCGTGCTCCAGGATTCCGCCGTCATGGTTTTTTCCGTGCCCGAGTTCGAGCAGGTAGCCTCAAAGAACACGCGCATTATCACGAAAATGCTCACCGTTTTCTCCAACCAGCTCCGCCGCATCCACCGGCAGGTCCAGAACCTCATGGTCAGCGACGAGCAGGTGAACCCCGAGACAGGGCTCTACAAGATCGGCGAATACTACCTGAAGAACAAGCACTATGGCCAGGCGCTGTACGCATTCAAGAGGTACCTCGTCTACTACCCCACCGGAGCCTATGCGACCGAGGTCACCTCCAAGATCGTCCAGGCGGAGGAGTATCTCTCGCGCTACGGATCCGGCACCCCTCCCTCCGCGGAGTCCGGTCCGGCTCCGTCCGCTCCGTCGGCACCGGGCGGCCCGCCTCGCGCCGCGGCTGCGCCTGCCCCGTCTCCCGGCGAGACTTCCGAGCTTGCCCAGCAGTACTACAACGCGGTGAGCCTCGTCAGCCAGGAGAAATACCTCGAGGCGTTCAAGGCGTTCAAGAAGATCCTGGATGGCGGGCCGGATCCCGAGTACACGGCGAAGACCGAGTTCGAGATGGCGAAATGCCTCTTCTACTTGAAGCAGTACGACAGCTGCATCAAGGGCTTCACTGCGCTCGCCCAGAAGTTCCCCAAGCACCCTGAGCTGAAGGACGCGTTGTTTTTCGTCGGCCGCTCGTACGAAGAGAAGGGCGACAAGGCGAAAGCGGGCGGATTCTACAAGAAGATCATCAGCATGGGGTCCGAGGATGACCCGGTGGTCCGGAAGGTGAAGAAGGCCCTGCGCACCCTGGAAAGCGTGAAAGCATGAGCCCTGCCGGCGGCCCCGACCTGTCCATGTTCAACCGCTTCTCCAAGATGTTCCGCAAGGGGGACATCATCTTCTGCGAGTACGAGCCGGGCGACACCTTCTACCTCATCCAGTCCGGAAGGGTCCAGGTCGTGCGGATCATCGGGGAGCTGGAGAAGAACATCGCGATTCTCAACCCGGGCGACTACTTCGGCGAGATGTCCATCCTGGAAAATGTGCCCCGCTCCGCCACCACCATTGCCCTGGACGACGTGAAAGCCCTCGAGTTCAGCCGCGAGAACTTCGAGGTCCTGACGCTGGGCAACCCCCAGATCGCGCTGAAGCTGCTGAAGGGGTTCGTGCAGAGGATTTATGCGCAGAAGCGGACATTCATGATCCTCACGCTGGACGACGTGGAGGCCAAGGTCGCCGACGTGTTCCTCATGCTCGCGGAGAACCAGTCGACCGATACGACCTCGATGGACACCATAGAGTTCAAGAACACCGTGGACGATCTTTCGCACTGGGCCGGGATCCCAGCCGGGCAGTGCCGGGAAGTGCTGAACCACTTCGTGGCGCAGCGCCGCATCGAGCTGTACCCAGACCGGATCGTGGTGAAGAATATCAACGATTTTGCCCGTTTCGTGAGCTCTCGTCGGAAACACCAGGAAAAATAGCGTAGCCATGGAATGCCGCCAAGAGCGGCCGCGAGGGCGAGGGCGAGCGAGGCCAGGGAATGCCGCCAAGAGCGGCCGCGATGGCCGGCGGGAGCGTGGGGGTGCTTCTTACACCCCCAGGTACGCGGTCTTCACCTGCGGGTTGTCGGCGATGTCCTTCGCCACCCCGGAGAGCACGATCCTTCCGGTTTCCAGCACGTAGGCGCGGTGCGCGATGGATAGCGCCATCTGCGCGTTCTGCTCCACCAGCAGGATGCTCGTGCCGAGCTTGTTGATCTCTACGATGATGCGGAAGATCTCCTCGACGAGAATCGGGGAGAGCCCCATCGAAGGCTCGTCCAGGAGCATGAGAGTCGGTTTGCTCATGAGGCCCCGCGCGGTGGCGAGCATCTGCTGCTCGCCGCCGGACAAGGTACCGCCGTACTGCGCCGCCCGCTCTTTCAGCCGCGGGAAGCTCCTGTACGCGCGCTCCAGGGTCTCCTGTATCTCCGCCGGATCATTCCGCGAATACGCTCCCATCATGAGGTTTTCCCTCACGGAGAGCGGCGCGAAAATCTTGCGGCCTTCGGGTACGTGGCTGATGCCCGCCTCCACGATCTTTTCCGCCGGCATCGAGGAGATGTCCTGACCTTGAAAGGTGATCGAACCGGTCCGTGAGCGCAGGAGCCCCGAGAGCGTGCGCAGCGTCGTGGACTTGCCCGCGCCGTTCGCCCCGATGAGCGTGACGATTTCCCCTTCGTCGACATTGAAGGAGATCCCCTGGAGCGCGTGGATGGCTCCGTAGTAGACGTTGAGGTTCTCAACCTGCAGCACTGCCTGCGACTCCTTTGCCGAGGTACGCTTCCACCACGGTCTGGTTGCCCTGTATCTCCTTCGGCGTGCCCCGCGCGATCACCTCGCCGAAGTCCATCACGGTGATCCATTCGCAGATGCTCATGACCACGCGCATCTGGTGCTCGATAAGGAGGATGGTGAGCTTGAAGCGGTCGCGGATGAAATGGATGAGCTCCATCAGCTCGATGATCTCCCGGGGATTCATCCCCGCCGCCGGCTCGTCCAGGAGGAGCAGCTGCGGCTTGCAGGCGAGAGCGCGCGCGATCTCCACGCGCCGCTGTTCGCCGTAGGGCAGATTGCGCGCCGTCTCCTCGGCGATGCCTTCCAGCTTGAAAATGGAGAGGAACTCCAGCGCCTGCTCGGTAAGCTCCTGCTCGCGCAGCGTGAACTTCTTCGTGCGCAGCAGGCTGTCCGAGAGGCCGTAGCCGGCGTGGGGATGGTAGGCGATGCGGACGTTGTCCAGCACGGAAAGATTGGAGAAGAGGCGGATGTTCTGGAAGGTCCGCGCGATCCCCAGGCGCGTGATTTCGTGAGGCTCCAGGCCGTCGATCCGCTCGTCCTCGAAGATCACCTCTCCAGTGGAGGGCGGAAGCAGGCCGGTGATCAGGTTGAATACAGTGGTCTTGCCGGCCCCGTTCGGGCCGATGAGGCCCCAGAGGCTTCCCTGCGGGAGGCTCAGGCTGAAGCTTTTCACCGCGCACAGGCCGCCGAAGAACTTCGTGAGCTCCCGAATATCCAGGACCGCCTGCGTGTTCGTCGTGGTGTCCGCCATGTCACGCCTGCTCTTTCTGCGGGGCAGCCATGCCGCCGGAGGCGGCTTGCGGGCCGCCCGGCGATGCCGCGCCGTTCCCCTTCAACCTGCGGATGATCCGGTCCGGCCGCAGGAATCCCCACTCGATCGAGCCAAGCAGTCCCGTGGGACGGATCAACATGAGGAG
>JBKQPS010000011.1:0-24719 GCA_052144915.1 Spirochaetia bacterium
GCTCCCTTGTACGACGAAGGACGAGATGCGCGACGTCTACCCCTACGGGCTCCTGGCAGTCTCGCTGCCCGAGATCGTGGAGATCCACACCTCCTCCGGCACGACCGGCACCCCCGTGGTGGACGCGTACACCGCAGGAGACATCGAGGTGTGGGCGGAGGTCATGGCCCGCACGCTCGCCGCCGGAGGGACGGGCCGGCACGACATCGTTCAGAATGCGTACGGCTACGGCCTGTTCACCGGCGGCCTCGGAGTCCACTACGGGGCCCGGAGGATCGGTGCGACGGTCATCCCCATTTCGGGCGGCAATACGAAACGCCAGCTCGCCGTCATGCGGGACTTCAAGTCCACGATGATCGCCTGCACCCCGTCCTACTCGCTGTACCTCGCCGAGGCGGCCCGGGAGGAGGGCGTGGATCCGTCGAAGCTGGGTCTGAAGTCCGGGTTCTTCGGCGCCGAGCCATGGAGCGAGAGCATGCGGGGCGAGATCCAGCAGAAGCTCGGCGTGCTGGCGATCGACATCTATGGCCTGACCGAGATCATCGGGCCGGGCGTCGCGATGGAGTGCGAGCAGCAGAAGGGGCTTCACGTCAACGAAGATCACTTCTATCCCGAGATCATCGATCCCGCCACGGGGAAGGTCCTGCCGGACGGCCAGAAGGGCGAGCTGGTGATCACCACCCTCACGAAGGAAGGGACCCCCGTCCTGCGCTACCGGACACGCGACATCACGTACCTCGACCGTGCGCCGTGCCCCTGCGGACGGACCACGGTGCGTATGCACCGCGTGCTGGGGCGCACCGACGACATGCTGATCATCCGGGGAGTGAACGTGTTCCCTTCCCAGATCGAGGAGGTTATACTGAAGGTGGAGGGGATCGAGCCGCACTACCAGCTCATCGTCGAGCGCCGCGAACAGCTGGACGAGCTCGAAGTGCAGGTGGAAATGAACGAGAGCCTGTTCTCCGACGAGATCAGGAATCTCGAGCGAATCGAAAAAAAGATCGAGGCTGACCTGTACGCCACCCTCAACATCCATACAAGGGTGCGGCTGGTGGAGCCGAAGGCAATCGCCCGCAGCGAAGGCAAGGCGAAACGGATCATCGACAAGAGGCTTGAATAGCACCGCGGTGCTCCGTGGAGGTCCCCGATGAGCGTGAAACAGATATCCGTCTTCCTGGAGAACAAGAAGGGCCGGCTCGCCGAGGTGACGAGGACCCTCTCCCATGAGAAAATCAACATCCGCGCGCTGTCCCTCGCCGACACCGCGGACTTCGGGGTCCTGCGCATCATCGTGGACAACCCAGACAGGTCCCTCACCGTGCTGAAGAAGCACGGGTTCGTCGCGCAGGTGACCGAGGTGATCGCCGTCGAGGTGGAGGACCGGCCGGGAGGGCTCTCCCGCATCCTGGAGGTCCTGGACCAGGACAACGTGAACGTGGAATACATGTACGCGTACGTGGAAAAATCCCGCGAGAACGCGATCGTCATCTGCCGCATCGACGACCGGGAGCGGGCCGTGCAGATACTGCAGAAGAACGACATCGCCACGCTGAGCGCGGAGGCATTAAAAGCGTTGTAGGCGCGGGCGCCGCGCCGAAAGGAAGAAGTACATGGCCAGGAGAATTGTTTTCGTCGTCTGCCTCGTCCTTGCCGCATCGGTTTCCCTTTCCGCGTTCGCGGCAGACCCGATCAGGATCGGGGCGATTTTCGCTGTCACGGGCCCGGCCGCCAACCTCGGGCTGCCGGAGTCCCGGACCCTCCAGATGCTCGTGGACCAGGCAAACGCTTCCGGCGGCATCCTGGGGAGCAGGATCGAGCTCGTCCTCAAGGATTCGCAGGGAAACACGGAAAAGGCGGTTTCGTTCGCCAAGCAGCTGGTGGAGGAGAACCAGGTCCTCGCGATCATCGGCCCGACGACGAGCGGGGAAAGCATGGCGCTGAAGGGGTACGCGAACGAGAACGAGCAGATCCTCATCTCATGCGCGGCGGCGGCGACGATCGTCAACCCCGTTGCGAAATGGGTCTTCAAGGTCCCGCAGATGGACAGCTTCGCGGCGCAGGCGATTTTCACGACGATGAAGAAGCTCGGACTCAGCCGCATAGGCGTGGTAGTGAGCAACACGGGTTTCGGACAAGGAGGCAAGGCCCAGCTTGAAAAGCTCGCCCCGCAAAACGGGATTTCGGTGGCGATCACCGAGGTATACGACTCCACCGCCACGGACCTGACGGCCGTGCTCGCCAAGGTGAAGGCACAGAAAGTGCAGGCCGTCGTGAACTGGTCGGTGGAGCCGGCGCAGTCCCTCGTCCCCAAGAACATGAAACAGATGGGATTCGATGTCCCGCTCTTCCAGAGCCACGGATTCGGCAACATCGCCTTCGTGACGGCGGCCGGCAGGGCCGCGGACGGCATCATCTTCCCGGCGGGCAGGCTGCTGGTCGCCGACGCGCTTCCCGCAAACCATCCGCAGAAGCAGGTGCTCACCGCCTACAAGAAGGCCTACGAGACGAAGTTCGGCGACGACGTGAGCACCTTCGGCGGACATGCCTATGATGCCTTCCTCATTCTCACGGAGGCCATCAGGAAGGCCGGCGGCACGGACAAGTTCAAGGTGCGTGATGCCATCGAGGGCCTGAAGGGAGTGGTCGGCACGGCGGGAGTGTTCAACTTCTCCCCTGACGATCACAACGGCCTGACTATGGACTCCTTCGAAATGCTCACGGTGAAAAACGGCCAGTTCGCCCTGTATCCCTGACGGCGCCGCCGCGCGGTCATGGGCGCCGACCAGCTCCTCCAGTACCTGCTTGCCGGC
This sequence comes from Spirochaetia bacterium, assembly GCA_052144915.1. Taxonomy (GTDB): domain Bacteria; phylum Spirochaetota; class Spirochaetia; order SZUA-6; family Fen-1364; genus Fen-1364. The sequence continues at coordinate 2,814 of JBKQPS010000011.1, forward strand.
GTCACGACGGGAAGCATCTATGCCATCGTCGGCATCGGGTTCAACATCATCTACAGCTCCACGGGGATCATCAACTTCGCCCAGGGCGAGTTCCTGATGCTCGGGGGCATGATCTCGGTGTCTCTCAGCCATTTCCTCCCGCTCGCGGCGGCAATCGCCGTCGCGGTGATCCTGACCGGGCTCGCCGGCGTCCTCCTCCAGCTCGTGTTCATCTCGTGGCTGAAGAACCCTGCCGTGCTGCGGATGATCATCATCACCATCGGGCTTTCCATCCTGGTGCGGGAAGCAAGCCTCCACATCTGGGACGAGAAGGTGCGGGCACTCCCCTTCTGGACCGGCAGCGAGACCTCATCCCTGGCCGTGCTCGGCGCGCGCATCTCCCCCCAGGTGCTCTGGGTGCTCGGTGTTTCCGCCCTGATGATCGGCGCCCTGACGCTTTTCTTCCGCCATACTCTCACGGGGCGGGCGATGAGGGCCTGCGCCTCCAACGCCACCGCCGCGCGGCTGTGCGGGATACGGACCTCTTCCCTGGTCACCCTTTCCTTTTTCATCGCCGCGGCGATGGGAGCGTTGGCGGGCTGCGTCGTCTCCCCCCTCACCCAGACGCAGTACGACATGGGAACGTCGCTGGCCGTGAAAGGGTTCACGTGCGCCGTCCTGGGCGGACTGGGAAACGTGACCGCGGCCGTTGCCGCCGGACTCCTGGTCGGCGTGCTCGAAGCGGCGAGCATCAGCATTCTTCCCCTGGCCTACAAGGACGTCGTGGCCCTCGCGCTCATGCTCGCCATCCTGTTTTTCCGCCCCCAGGGGCTCTTCGGCAGCCGCGCATGAGACGCTACGGTCCCGTGATCCTGCTCGCCGCGCTCGTCGCGGCCGTGCAGCTCCTCCTGACAGGGCTGAAACAGGAGTTTCTTCTCACCCAGCTCACCATGTCCGCCTACTACACGCTGGCCGCACTCGGGTTGTGCCTTCTCATGGGAAACGCGGGACAGGTATCGCTCGGGCACGCGGGCTTTTTCGCCATCGGCGGATACACGACCGCGGTGCTCTCCACCGCGGGGGCAGCCGCATTCGGCTTCGCTCCCTGGCTCTCCCTGCCCGCGGCGATTGCCGCGACGGCCGGCGTGGCGCTCGTCATCGGGGTGCCGGTCCTGCGGCTGCGCGGCCATTACCTGGCCATGGCGACGCTGGCCTTCGGGTTCATCGTCTCCCGCGTGATCCTCGGCACGGCGCTGTTCGGACAGGCGGACGGAATCTCGGATGTTCCCGGGCTCCGGCTCTTCGCGGGGCTCGTGCTCAGCGGAAAGCGGTCCTTGCGCGTGCAGAACTACTACATCGCGTGGACCCTTGTCACCGTGGGACTCCTCTTCGCGGTCAACCTCATCGGCTCCCGCGTGGGACGGGCGCTGCGCGCCATCCACGGCAACGAGGAAGCCGCCGCGGCCATGGGAATCGACGTGGGCAGGTACAAGCTCGCCGTGTTCGTGCTCAGCGCCGTGTACGCGGGAGTGGGCGGCGCGGGCCTCGCGCACTTCAACGCCGGCATCGGCCCCGGCGAGGCCGGCGTGATGAAGTCAGTCCGCTACGTGGCACTGGTGGCGGCAGGCGGCATGGGCAGTCCATGGGGAACGGTCGCCGTGTCCGCCGGGCTGACCTTCCTCTCCCTCCGCGGGGCATTCGGTCTGTACGACGACGCGGTCTTCGGCGCTCTCCTGGTGGCAATCATGCTCTTCGCGCCGGACGGGCTCTTTGGTCTCCTGCCGGGCCTGCGGAGGATCCGCGGAGGCGCCCCATGAGGGACGCGCTCCTGGAGGTCCAGTCCCTGCACCACTGGTTCGGCGGGCTGCACGTGATCGACGAGGTGAGCTTCTCCTGCCGATCGGGAATCGTGAAGGGAATCATCGGGCCGAACGGCGCGGGAAAGACGACGCTCTTCAATCTCCTCGCCGGCGCCTTCCCGCCCTTCTCGGGCCGGATTCTCTTCGACGGGCGGGTCCTGAACGGTCTCCCCCCTCACCTCGTGGCGGCAGGCGGCATCAGCCGGACATTCCAGGCCGCGCGCCTCTTTCCCCGCATGACGGTGCTGGAAAACGTCATGGTGGGAATGCACGCCCGCTCCCGTCACGGTTTTTGCGCCGCCCTTGCCGGGCCGGTTTTCACGCAGCGCGAGGAGGCGCGCATGCGGGAGGCGTGCGTGAAGGTGCTCGAGCTCCTCGGGATCGCGGACCTGGCGGGCCGAAACGCGCGTGACCTGCCGTTCGGCCGGCAGCGCGTGGTCGAGCTGGCGCGCGCCCTCGCGGCCCGGCCACGGCTACTCCTCCTCGATGAGCCGGCGTGCGGACTGAACCCGCGCGAAACCGAGGAGATGTCCCGTCTCATCGCCTCGATACGGGAACGGGGAACGACCGTGCTCGTCGTCGAGCACGACATGTCACTGGTGATGGGGATCTGCGACGAGGTGCTCGTCCTGAGCTTCGGACGCCGGATCGCCGAAGGCACACCGCGCGAAATCCAGGGCAACGCCGAGGTGGTCTCCGTGTACCTGGGGGCCGACGATGCTTAGGCTCGCCAGCCTCCACGCGGGCTACGGAAATGTCGAGGTCCTGCACGGCGTGTCCCTGCACGTCGACCGGGGAGAGATCGTCACCATCGTCGGCGCCAATGGCGCGGGGAAGAGCACGCTGCTGAACGCGATTGCGGGGGTGGTGCGGCCCGCCGAGGGCGCGGTGACCTTCAAGTCACGAGACATCTCCCGGCGGGCGCCGGAAACGGTTGCTTCCGCGGGCTGCGTGCTCGTGCCCGAGGGCCGGCAGATCTTCCCCGACCTGTCGGTGCACGAGAACCTGCTCCTCGGCGGCTACCTCCGGTGGCGCCGTCACGGAAAGCGCGCGGCCGCCGGGGAAATCCAGCAGATCTTCCGGCTCTTCCCCATCCTCGAAAAGAGGCGCGGCCAGGACGCCGGCACTCTGTCCGGCGGCGAGCAGCAGATGCTCGCCCTGGGCCGGGCCCTCATGGCCCGTCCGAGCCTCCTGATGCTGGACGAGCCTTCCATCGGCCTTGCGCCGCTCGTGGTCCGCGAGATCTTCGACGTCATCAGGAGCCTGCGAGAACAGGGGACCACGATACTGCTGGTGGAGCAGAATGCCCGGGCCGCGCTTTCCATTGCAGACCGGGGGTACGTGATGGAGACCGGCCGCATCATGCTGGAGGGCACGGCCGAGGATCTGCGCAACAACCACGACGTGCGGCGCGCGTACCTCGGCAAGGAGTACCGGCGGATCGATGACTGACGAAAGGATGCGGCCGTGATCTGGAACCAGAAGTACGAAAGCATGGAAAGGCAGTCTCTCGCCCAGGTCCAGCTCGAGCGGCTCCAGGCGACGCTCAACCGGGCCCTGCGGAACGTCACCTTCTACCGCGACAGCTTTGCCCGCGCGGGGGTGAAGGGCGATGAGATCCGCGGTCTCGAGGACATTGCGCGGCTTCCCTTCACGACGAGGGAGGATCTGCGCACGAGCTACCCGTACGGAATGTTCGCCGTGCCCCTGCGGGACATCGTGCGGATCCAGTCCACCTCGGGAACGACCGGCACCCCGGTCGTCGTCGGGTACACGAGGAACGACCTGCGGACCTGGTCCGAGTGCGTGGCGCGGCTGCTGGCCGCCGGCGGGATGAGCGAGCACGACGTGATCCAGGTCGCCTTTGCCTACGGCCTTTTCAGCGGCGGATTCGGCCTGCACGCGGGGGCCGAGCGGATCGGCGCCTCCGTGATTCCCGCCTCCACGGGCGGGCTGGAAAAACAGGTGAGGATCATGAAGGACTTCAAGACCACGGCCCTCGCCTGCACTCCCAGCTACGCGATGGCAATCGCCGCGACCGTCGCCGAGATGGGCGTTGCGCGGAACGAGCTCTTTCTCCGGGCGGGTTTCTTCGGCGCCGAACCGTGGAGCGAGGGGCTGCGGGGACGCCTGGAGTCCGCGCTCGGGATCACGGCACTGGACAACTACGGTCTGACCGAGGTCCTCGGACCGGGAGTCGCGTTCGAGTGCGAGCGCAAGGACGGGCTGCACGTGAACGAGGACTGCTTCATTGCCGAGATCGTGGATCCTTCGACCGGGGATCCGCTGCCCGCTGGCGCGGAGGGAGAGCTCGTCCTGACGACGATCGCGAAGGAGGGTTTTCCCCTCGTGCGCTACCGCACCGGGGACCTGTGCGCGGTGACCGCGGAGCCCTGCGCCTGCGGCCGCACCCTCGCGCGCATGTCGCGCATCCGGGGCAGGATCGACGACATGATCATCATGGGAGCGGTGAAAGTGTTCCCATCCCAGATCGAGCAGGTGCTGCTCTCGGTGGAAGGACTTCAGCCCCACTATGAGATCGTCGTGGACAGGGCCGCCGGCGTCGACACCCTCGAGGTGAGGGTGGAGATATCCGAAGACATGCCCGGAGAGCTGTTCCGCGCACGGATCGCGCAGGGCCTTACCGCACTTCTGGATGTTTCCGCGAAAGTCACCCTGGTGGAGCCGCGGACGATCGCGCGCTCGGAGGGCGGCAAAGCGCGCCGCGTGGTTGACAAGCGGCAGATCTGAGTCCTCACTATACCCCGTGCCGGAGCTCCCCGACCTGGAATACATCGTCGCGCGCCTGCGGCCGCGTGTCACCGGCAGGACGATCACGGAGGTGATCGTCCGCGAGCCAATCGTGCTGCGCATGCTCCTGCCGGACGCGGGAGGATTCGCGCAGGCGCTGCCGGGCCGCCGCATCGAGGGCCTGGAAAGGCGCGGACCGTTTCTTGACTTCGCCCTCGGCGGGGGCGCCGAGCTCATCGTCCATTGCATGCTTGCGGGCCGGCTGCAGATCGCCGGAAAAGGGGAGAAACGGATTACGCATCTTTGCGTCTCGCTGGCGCTGGACAATGGCGATTGGCTGCGCTACGGGGACGAGAAGCGGATGGGCAAGGTGTATCTCACCGCCGCCGGCGCCTACGACCAGATCCCGGGATACCAGGACCAGGGCGTGGGGATCCTCACGGAGGAGTTCACGTTCCAGAAATTCGAGTCGCTCAGCAGGGGACGCCGCCACCAGGCGCGGGTTTTCCTCATGGACCAGACGGCGCTGAGCGCCATCGGCAACGCGTATGCCGACGAGATCCTTTTCGCCGCCCGCATCCACCCCAAGACTTCGTGCATCAGCCTCTCCCTCGACCAGCGGAAGGCCCTGTACGAGAGCATCCGCTCGGTCATGGCCTGGGGCATCGCGGAGGTGCAGAAGGCAGCGCAGCCCATCGAGGTCAAAGTGCGGGACCACATGAAGGTGCGCAACCGCAAGGACCAGCCCTGCCCGGTCTGCGGCGGCACGATCCGCCGTGCCGGTGTGCGGGGATACGATGCATTCTACTGTCCGCGATGCCAGGAAGCCGCGAAACCACAGAGGATCCCATGGTAAAAAGCCGTTCGCTCCTGATCTGCCTCGCCGCGTACGCCGCCGCGGCGCTCGCCGCTGCGGCGGTGATCCGTCTTTCTGCCGGGCTGTCCCCTGTCTGGTCGGCGGCCCTCGCCGACCTCGCGGCGACCCTGGTGGTGTTCGCCTTCAGCGTCGGAATGAACAACTCCAGCATGTACGATCCGTACTGGAGCGTCGCCCCCGCCCTCATCGCGCTCTGGTGGCTCGCCCGGTTCGGCGGGATCGGGGGAGTCACGGCGGTGCGGCAGGTCGCGGTGGCGGCCCTCGTGCTCGCGTGGGCCGCCCAGCTCACCTGGAACTGGCTGCGGCGCTGGAAGGGGCTGGCGGACGAGGACTGGCGCTATGCCGACTACCGCCGGCTGGGCGCCGGGTACTGGCCGGTGAGCTTCTTCGGGTTTCACATGATGCCGACAGTGCTCGTGTTCGTCGCCTGCCTGTCCCTCGTGCCGGCGCTCTCTTCGGCAAGCCGGGCAATCGGCGTGCTGGACGTGCTGGCAGTGCTGGTCACCGCCGCGGCGATCCTGGTGGAGGCGGGAGCCGACCAGCAGCTCCACGCGTTCCTCGCCCGTCGCAAGCCCGGGGAGATCCTGGACACCGGCCTCTGGGCGCTCTCCCGGCACCCCAACTACTTCGGCGAGGTGCTGTTCTGGTGGGGATTGTGGCTGTTCGCAATCGCCGCGGACCCATCGCGGTGGTGGACGATCGTCGGGCCCGCGGGGGTCACCGCCCTCTTCCTCGGCATCAGCGTTCCCATGATGGACAAGCGGATGCTGGCCCGTCACCCCGGGTATGCCGCGCACATCGGCAGGCGCTCGGCGTTCATCCCCTGGCTCACCCGGCCGTAGGAGGCGGCGGGCGGGCACGCCGCGCGCGGTCGGCCCTTCGTTGCTGCGGCCGCGCCGGGCCCCGCGGCCCGCTCAGCTCAACCCGCGCCGGGCCCCGCGGCCCCTCAGCTCAGCCCACGCCGGCTGACCGCCTCCTCCACCATGGCCAGGTAGTTCTCCACCGGGATGTAGCTGGGCACCGAGTTGCCGGAGCCCACCGCGTAGCGGCCGCGGGGCCCGCACTCGTCCATGAGCTTCCCGATCTCCCGCCGCACCTCGGCGGGCGTCGATCGCGTCAGGATGTTGATGTCCAGGCCGCCGAGCACGGCGATGCGGCTGCCGTATCTCTTCTGGAACTCCTGGACCGGCATGATCCCGTTCTCGTAGGAATGCTTGCCGTCGATCCGCACATCCTCGATCAGGTCTTCCATGATCGCGCCGAGGTTGCCGCAGGAGTGCAGGAAATAGGGCCTGCCCGTCTCGTGCGCCATGGCGGCGAACTTCTTCTGCCAGGGCAGGCAGTACGCGCGCAGCACGTCCGGAGCCAGGAGCGTGCCGGTCTTGAATCCCATGTCGTCGCCCTGGAAGATCGCGATCACGCCGTCGAGGTCCAGCAGGTGCGCGTAGAACCCGGTGAGCAGGCCGCCGATCCTGTCCGCGACGGCGCGCACGAGATCCGGCGCGTCGTACAGCGCCATGCACAGCCCCTCGTAGGACATGATCCACGACAGGTGCTCGTAGACCCCGCCCCCGTGGCAGGTGATCATGCCCATGCCCTCCGGCAGGTGGGAGCCGATGTACTCGAACGGGAAGAAATCGAACTCCTCGATCTTCGGCCACGGGTAGCGCTCGAAATCGTCCCAGCTCGCGATGGCGCCGCTGTGCTCTTCCGCCCACGCCCTCTGCTTCGTGGAGCCCGGCGCGGTGTCGGCAAGCTCGAGGTGCGTTTCCTGGAAACCCATGTCCTGCTCGAAGCGCACGAAATCGTAGCCCATCCTCAGCCAGAACTCGACGAAGGTATCGAGGTACGCCTTCTGTGCCTCGCGGTCCGGGGCGGCGCGGCGCACCTCGTGGCTCGTGCCGGTCGATCCGGCGGGAACCCACCGACGGCCGAGCAGGCCTTCCACGATCGGCTTCATCACCACGTCATCGACGAGATATTCGACCAGCGGAGGGACCGCTTTCCTGCGTCCCATCAGGACATCGAGGAAATGCGCGGAATCGGGGCGCGGCTTCTTCAGGGGCAGGAGGGTGCTTTTCTGACCGCTCATCAGGAAGCTCCTTCCGAGCGAAACCCGGGGATTCCGGCGGCGGCCACGATTTCTCCGAAGTACATGCGGTGGTAGTCTTTTGCCGGGTAGTGCGTCTCCGCCGTTGCCGGGTCCAGGAAATGCGCCGGATCGAAGTCGCTGAAATAGCTCTTTCGGCACTCCAGGACGAGCTCGGCCTCGTCGAAGGAGGGGGCCGTCACGCACCGGGATGCGATCGGGGTGAATCCCGCCGCCCGGGCCTTGTTCCCCTCTCGCCCGGAATGGCTGCCGCAATACGAAAGCTTTTTCCGGTGGGCTTCGGAAAACGCGGAAAGGGTGAACCCGCCCGACCTTTCCATGAACTCGAAGGTGTATCGCGACGGCCGCACCACGACGAGGGCGAGGGGCTTGTTCCACATCTCGCCGAGGCCGCCCCATGACACGGTCATGCAGTTCCAGTCTCCGGACCGGTAGTCTCCGGCGGCCAGCAGGAACCAGCCCTGGTTCCAGAGGCGGACGGGCAGAACGCTCAGTGCTTCCAGGGGAATGTCGGTGCGCTGCATTGGGGGAGTCCTCCGGCCGGCCCTATTAAACAGGTCGCTTGACTTTTGCTCAAGTGGCGGCTGTAATGGCGCATCATGAGCGCACAGGCGTGCAAGGGCGATCACGAGGGACATCTCTGCGTGCTGGCGAGCACGGGCAGGTTCGGCGAAATCAAGCAGCTCGCGCGCGCTCCCCGTTTTATCTGCTTCAACTGCGGCCGGGTGGCCGAATGTGACGCGAATCTCTGCAACCCGATGGCGATAGACTGATCCCGCATTTGACACGGCTTTGTGCATCCTCTACGATCACCGGTAGCCGATGCGCTTCGCCCCGCTGGACCGCCATTTCACGGGCATCTCCGTTCCCGTTGCCGCCCTGCGGACCGCGTCCGACTGCGGAGTCGGTGAGTTCTCGGACCTCGTTTCCCTCGGAGAATGGTGCCGAGACGCGGGACTGGACCTGATCCAGCTCCTCCCGATCAACGACACGGGGACCAATAGCTCGCCCTACAGCGCCCTTTCCGCCTTCGCCCTCCATCCCCTGTATCTTCACCTGGACGACGTTCCGGGCGCAGCGAAATACGCGGAAGAGATCGGGCGCTTCCGGGCGGACGTTGAGCGGGCCGCGAGAGCGGCACCCCGCGGCAGGTTCTCCTACGCGGCGACTCTCGCTTTCAAGCTCTCGATCGTCGAACGGGCGTACGCGGACAACGCCGCGGCCGTGGCCGCGGATCCAGGATTCGTAAAGTGGCGGGGTGAGAATCCCTGGGTCATTCCGTACGCCGTGTTTACCGGCCTGAAGAGGGAATCCGGAAACGCGCCGTGGTCCGCCTGGGGTGATATGGCGGATCCTTCCGCCGCACGGATCGCCGCCTGGTGGGATGCGCACCCGGCTCTGTGCCTGCCGGCCGCCTGGGCGCAGTACCTGCTGGAAACGCAACTTGCGCGCGCTTCGCGCGCCCTGCACGCGATGGGCGTGTTCCTGAAGGGCGACCTTCCCATCCTCATGAGCCGGGAAAGCGTCGATGTCTGGGCAGAAAGAAGCTTTTTCGACCTCACGGGGATCGCCGGCGCGCCGCCCGACATGTTTTCCCCGGACGGGCAGAACTGGGGATTCCCGGTCTACGACTGGGAGAGTCTGGGCAGGGAAGACTATCGGTGGTGGAAGGACCGGCTGCGCCAGTCCGGCAAGTTCTTCCACGCGTTCCGCATCGACCACGTGCTGGGATTCTTCCGCATCTGGCGCATCCCGCGGGGAGAAGTGACCGGCTTGCTCGGGAGATTCTCGCCGTCCGCGGGCTTCACGCGCGCCGACCTGCGGGCGATCGGCTTCGACGACGGACGCCTGCGGTGGCTCAGCCTCCCGCACGTGAGCGGCCCGGAGATCGCCGCCGCGGTGGGAAGCGACGCGGGACGGGTGACGGAGAGCTACCTGCGGCGCATCGGCGCGGAAGACCTCTACAACCTGGCAGCGCCGTACGACAGCGAATCAGCGCTCCGCGCCCTGTCCGAGCCGCCGGCAGTGAAAGGCTTCCTCCTGGAACGCCATGGCGACCGGACTCTCCTGGACGACGGCGCGGGACTCTTTTTTCCCGCGTGGTACTTCGAAACGAAGAAGGGCTTTCAGAGCCTTTCCGTGGAGGAGAAGAAGAAGCTGAAGGAGCTGGCGGACCGGCGCCGGCAGGAGTCGGAAGCGGCATGGGAAAGCGTGGGGCGCCGGCTCCTCTCGGTGCTGCAGGGCGCGACGGACATGCTGGTCTGCGCGGAGGACCTCGGAGACGTGCCCCGATGCGTGCCCCGGGTCCTCGACAACCTGGGCATCCTCGGCCTGCGGATCGTGAGATGGGCCCGCGAGTATGAGAAAGCGGCGGCGGGACAACCGGCCGCGTTCATTTCGCCCTCCCGGTACCCGCTGCTTTCGGTCTGCACGCCGTCGGTGCACGACACCTCGACGGTCCGCGGGTGGTGGGAGGAGGACCCGGTCGAGCGGGAGCTGTTCTTCCGTTCGCTGGGGGAGACCGGGCCCTGCCCGCCGCGCGCGACCCTGCCGCTGCTGGAGAAGATCATGACGCACTGCGGCCGGGCACGGAGCCTGCTGTGCGTGTTCCAGGTCCAGGATCTCCTGGACCTGGACGAAAATCTCTGGGCGTCCGATCCGAAAACGGACAGGATCAACGTGCCGGGCACCGTCACGGATGAGAACTGGACGTGGCGGATGCCTCTCCTGGTCGGAGAGCTTTCGAAGCGCACGGCGCTGACCGCCAGAGTCCGCGCCCTGTGCGCCGCGCGGCGCCTGCGGCCGCTGGAGAAAGGGACGCCGTGAGCCAGCCGAAAGTGCGATTCAGCTTCCACGTGTCCCGTGCCGCCCGCACGCGCTACGATTTTTCCGATGACCTGTTCTCCACCAGCGGCAACGTCGTCTTTCTCGATCTGCACGGCGCGCAGCTTTTCACCCAGAGGATGAACGAGAAGCGCCGACAATCGGGGAGGCCTCAACAGGGTCTCCTGCGGGCGGGCGACATGAACGCCATGGGCCTCATCGACGAGATCCTGCACTACGTGGCCGGACTGTACCGGCAGCGTATCGAACCGCTTGCGTTCTCCCGGGCCCTCGAGTTCGCGGCGAAGCGGCTCGGCCAGGAAGAGGTCGAGGCGGCGTTCGAAAAGTTCCAGGCGGAATTCCCTCCCGTCGGGGAGACAGGATCGGAGGCACGGGAAACCACCCTGGAAGAGATGCTCATGCTCTCCCTGGCCAACCGGAATCCCGCGTTTGCCCCGTTTGTGGAGCTCTTCGACCACGCGGCGCTCGCCGCAACGGCGTACGCGCCGCTGGTGGAGGCACTCGGGGAGTTTTTCGAGAGCCAACCAGTTTTCGGTCCCGACGACCAGGACCTCGTGACGATGCTGCGCAGCCCGGCCCTCGCCGCGCCGGATTCCCTGTCCGGGCAGCTGGAGTACATCCGCACCCGGTGGGGCTTCCTGCTGGGCGATCTCCTGCTGCGGCTCCTCACGGGCCTCGACCTGATCCGGGAGGAGGAGAAGCTGCGGTTCGGCACCTTCACTCCCGGCCCGCCCGAGGTCTACGAATACGTGGGACAGGCGGCGGAGGTGGAGGCGTTCAGCGAGGACCGGGACTGGATGCCCCGGGCGGTGATGATCGCCAAGAACGCGCTGGTCTGGCTGGACCAGCTCTCCCGGGCCTACGGCCGGGAGATCCGGCGGCTGGACCAGATTCCCGACGAGGAGCTGGACCGCCTGGCCCGATCCGGTTTCACGGCGCTCTGGCTGATCGGCGTCTGGGAGCGCAGCGGCGCCTCCCGCGAGATCAAGCGGCGGATGGGAAATCCCGAAGCCGAGGCATCGGCGTATTCGCTGTTCGACTATGAAATCGCGGCCGAGCTCGGCGGCCAGGGCTCGCTGGACAACTTGAAGGGGCGCGCGTGGCAGCGCGGAATACGGCTTGCCAGCGACATGGTGCCCAACCACACCGGCGTGGACTCGCGCTGGATGACGGAGCACCCCGAGCGGTTCCTCTCCTGGCGGCAGCCCTGGCCGCCGTTCCCGTCCTACACCTTCGACGGCCCGAATGTCTCCCAGACGCCGGGGCTCGGCGTCTACCTGGAGGACCACTACTGGGACAGGAGGGACGCCGCGGTCGTCTTCAAGAGGGTGGACTTCGCCACGGGAGATACCCGCCTCATCTACCATGGCAACGACGGGACGCACATGCCGTGGAACGACACCGCGCAGCTGGATTTCCTGAACCCCGAGACGCGGGAGGCGGTGATCCAGACGATCCTCCACGTGGCCCGCATGTTTCCGCTGATCCGCTTCGACGCCGCGATGACCCTCGCCAAGAAGCACTATCAGCGGCTGTGGTACCCCGAGCCCGGCCGCGGCGGCGACATCGCCTCCCGGGCGGGCAACGGCCTGAGCCGGCACGACTTCGACAGGGCAATGCCCGTGGAGTTCTGGCGCGAGGTGGTGGACCGGGTGGCGCGGGAGGCCCCGGACACGCTGCTTCTCGCCGAGGCTTTCTGGATGCTCGAAGGGTTCTTCGTGCGGACGCTCGGGATGCACCGCGTCTACAACAGCGCCTTCATGCACATGCTGAAGAAAGAAGACAACGCCGGCTACCGGCAGACCATCCGCAACACGATCGAGTTCGACCCCGAGGTGCTGAAGCGGTTCGTCAATTTCATGAGCAACCCCGACGAGCAGACGGCGATCGAGCAGTTCGGGGACGGGGACAAGTACTTCGGCGTGTGCACGCTCATGGCCACGCTTCCCGGGCTCCCGATGTTCGCGCACGGCCAGGTGGAGGGGCTGCGGGAAAAATACGGGATGGAGTTCCGGCGCGCCTACTGGAACGAGGCGGCGAATGCCGGTCTTGCGGCGCGGCACGAGCGCGAGATTTTTCCCCTCCTGCGGCGGCGCCACATCTTCTCCGGCGTGGCGGAGTTCCTCCTCTACGACTTCTTCTCGACGGGCGGGAACGTGAACGAGGACGTCTTCGCCTATTCCAATCGGCGCGGCAACGAGCGGGGACTGGTGCTGTACAACAACCGATTCGCGGAGGCGCGGGGCTGGGTTCGCACATCGGCGGCCTACGCCGTGAAGACCGCGGAGGGCAGGAGGCTCGTGCAGAAATGCCTCGGGGAGGGCCTCGGGCTCCCCAACGATGCCGCGTTTTTCACCGTCTTCCGCGACCACGCCACCGGCCTGCAGTTCATCCGCGGGTGCCGCGACCTCTGGGAGAAGGGGCTGTACGCGGAGCTGGGCGCCTACCGCGTCCAGGTGTTCCTGGATTTCTCGGTTGTGCGCGATGACGACAGGGGCCGGTGGTCCGGGCTGGCGTCGGAGCTGTCCGGCCAGGGCGTCCCGAGCATGGACGCCGCGTTCCGGGAGCGGGAGCTGCGTCCCGTCCGGGAGACCCTCCGAACCCTGCTGGAGCAGCCCGCGAGCGCCGTGCAGACGTATCCGCGATTCCTGGAAGCGGCAACGCCGTTCTCCGCCGGGCGCCTGGATGCCGCGGCCGCGCGAGCGATGTTCGAAGAGCTTCACCCCAGGCTCGAAGCCGCGGGTGCGAAGGAGGAAGAAGCCGGCAGGGCATTCCTGCGGGCATGGACGATGCTGCGGCCTCTCGCAGGAGCGCACCCGGCAGGGAGTCCGGTCCCGGCCTGGCTGGCGGAGTGGATGCTCGTGGACTTCCTTGCGGCGTGGCTCGCGCGGGCAGGATGGGACGCGCAGACACCGATTCCCGCGCTCTTCGATCTTCTCCTGTCGATTCCGGAAGGGGCGGTTTCCGGCGGGCGGCCGGCCGTGTCCGTCGACTGGCTTACCCTGCTCTCCCACCCCTCGGCAGAACGGCTCTTCGGCGTTCACGCCTTCGAAGGCATGCAATGGTTCCGAAAGGAATCCCTGGAAATGTTCGCCTCGTGCGTCTCCATACTCTTCCGCGCATGGGGCCGAAGGGTGCCGAAGACATCGGCGCTCCTCGATGCGGCGGGAAGCTCGGGATACCGGTGGGACGAGCTGCTCAAGGCGCTGCCACCCGCCGGCAGCGGCCGGCCCCCGCGCCGGACTCGGTCGTCCTAGCGGCGCAGCACCTTGATCCGGGGGGGGAGCAATTCCATCCGCAGGGGGAAATCCCGCGGCGAGAGCCACGCCAGCTCGCCGTCCAGCTGCATCGGGATGCTGCCCTCGTAGGCCACGTCGACGCGCTCCGCACGATGGAAGCTCACCTCAGGAAGCTCACCGTGGCGGCCCTCGTAGAAGAGCCTCTTGTTGCGGATTTTCGCCCATGCGCCCATCCGGGCGACGATGCAGACATTGTCGTCCCGGGGCAGGACCGGCAGGTGGCCGCCGTATGTCCGTCCGCCGCTGATGCCCATGACCACCATCGAAGGCACCAGCGCATCGATGCGGGTCTCCCCGGCATCGCCGTGGATCACGATGTCCATGGGCAGCGGCTTCACCCTGCGCTCGTAGAACAGGGAGCCGATGTCCACCAGGGACTTGTACGCGTCCCCGGGGATGAGGCGCTTGAAACGGTTGGTGAGCCCGGCGATGTAGGCGTCCAGCCCGATGCTCGCGACGTTGAAGGAATACCGGGCCGGCGCGCCCGCCGCGGAGACCCGCAGCGCTCCCGTCGTCGCCACGCGCTGATCGCCGAGGATCAGGTCGTAGGCCTCGGAAAAAGTGCGCGCGTCCGCCACGTCATTTCCGGTGCCCAGGGGCAGCCGCAGGAGCTTCAACCGGTCCAGGACGGCGCCGTCCGCGTGGACGAGAGCGGTGCAGATCTCGTTGCTCGTGCCGTCGCCGCCGCAGCCGATGAAAAGATGCTCGCAGCCCGTGTCGGCCGTGCTCTCGGCGTCCAGGAGATCCTCCGTGATGAGCCGTGCGTGCCCCGGGTGCTCCGTGTAGTGGACGCGGTTGATCTCCACCTTCCGCCGCGGCGCGCGCTCGCGCAGGTCGGAGAGCTTCTTCTCCAGCTCCCGGATCTGCCGGGAGACGACCCTCTGGCTCTTGAAGAAGCCCGCATGGGGATTGACGATGACATCGACGACCAGCGGCGGCTGCTCCTCGGCATGGGAGAAGCGGGCAAGCTCGGACACGCCATTCGCGTAGGCGGAGACGAGGTCCGTCATCGATCCTCCCCATTGTCAGTCATCTCACCGAGCAGGGCCATGATCCGCCGTGCCGCCCGGCCGCGGTGCGAGAGGCGGTTCTTGTCTTCCTCGGAAAGCTCCGCCATGGTCATGCCCAGCCCGGGAAGGATGAACAGGGGATCGTAGCCGAAGCCGTGCGCGCCGCGCGGTGAGTGCGCGAGCACGCCCGTGACCGTTTCCTGCGCCGCGAGGAAGCGCGCATCGGTGAGGACCAGCACGAGGCAGCACACGAAGTACGCGCCGCGCTCCGTCACGCCGGCCAGCCGCTGCAGCAGGTACTCGTTGCGCCGCGCCGCATCCAGGGGCGCGCTGTCCGGGGCGGATCCGTAGCGTGCGGAGAAGATCCCCGGCTCCCCACCGAGGGCCGCGACGCACAGGCCGGAATCGTCGGCGATCACCGGCCGGCCCGCGCGCCGCTGCAGGGCGGCGGCCTTGCCGTGGGCGTTCGCGAAGAAGGTGTCCCCGTCCTCGGAGAAGTCGAAATCGATCCCGACGTCCCGGGGCATGAGGATGGTCACGCCGCGGAACAGCCGCGCGCATTCCCGGCACTTGTGCTCGTTGTTCGACGCCAGGAGAAGCTCTGTCATCATGATGCGGACCTGAAGTGGTCAGGATCATATACCGCGGCGAGTTTTCTCTTCAACCAGTACAGGCCCGAGTCCACCGTCCCCTTCGGCACTCCCAGGACTCTCGAGATTTCGAGGTTCGTCGGAGCGAGGCCGACCCGGGACATCCGCTCCATCGCCGCGCTCATCCTGCGGCGCTGCCGGCGGAGCATCTCCTCGGCGCGGGCGCGCTTCGCGGGGTCCGCCTCGGCCGGGAGCCCCGTTTCCAGAAGCCGGATCGCCGCGTAGGCCGCGTTCCGTCGGCCGCGGAATATCTCGTGCCGTCTCTCCCGCGCGCCCCGCAGCCCGCGCAGCGTCGTCACGAACCCCATGAGGGTTTCCGTCGGAATGCCGGCGACGCCCGCCAGCGCCGGAGCGTTTTCCGTGTCGATGAGGCGGGAGCACTTCAAGGCGAGAAAGAGGAAGTTCCTCCGATCGGCGGCGCTGCGCACGCGCGCGGCAATGGCGGCGCATGCGTCCCGCGCTTCGGCCGGTCCTTCTCCCGGCACCTTCTGCTCGTGCGGATCCGGCGTCTCGCCGATGTCGAGCCGCAGGGACACCTGCCATCGACGCTCGTCCCTGTTCCTGTCGCGCGCGAAGTTCCGCAGCTGCCAGTTGAGCACGGCCCAGAGATACGACTCGAAGGGTTTGCCCTGGTCGCGGAACCTGTCGAGCAGCCGGATGAGGCGCGGGTGGATGAAGACGTAGAACTCGCCGCAGGCGTCCTCGTCCCAGCCCATCGTGCGCCGCGGGAACTGGTACACGCGGGGTGCGATCTCGTCGACGATGTCGCGCAGGCCCTGCCGCGTCCGCTGGTACTGGAGAACTTTTTCCGTGAGGTTTTCCATGCCCCGGGAAGTGCAATCCGCGTGCCAGGAAAGAGGTCCGCGGCGGGGCAGAATGACGAGGTTCTTTACATTCGTTTACGAACGGCCTCGATGACGGTCTTCTTCACCGACTCGAGGGAACCCTGGATGTCGAAGCCGGCGGCCTGCCGATGCCCGCCTCCCCCGAAGGACGCGGCGAGCGCCCCGACATCGACGGCCGTCGTGGAGCGCAGGCCGACGGAAAAGGCGCCCTTCCCCTCTTCCCGGATCAGCGCGACCACGACATTGCCCTTGACCGTCTGCAGCAGTCGGTACAGGTCGTCCTCCCCCCGCTGGTGCGCGGCCGGCTGCTCCCTGTCCGCGATCATCTGCCACGTCAGGATGAGCGCATCGGACCAATGGCTTTCCGCGCGCCGCAGCATTTCCCCGAGCAGCTTGCGCGATGCGAGCTCGCGGCGACCGTACACCATCATGTAGACCTCCGCGGTCGACGTGCCCCGCTCCACCAGCCGGGCGATGGCCCGGTAGGTGTCCGCGCTGCCCGGCCCGAGGTGTCGGAAGAACCCGGTGTCGGTGCACAGCCCGAAGAGGATGAGCCGGGCGGTGTCCGCGTCCGGCGTCACGCCGGCGGCTTCGTAGAGGTCCAGGATGAGCATGCTGGTGGAGGGAGCGGAGGCGTCGACCATGCGCGCGTCCCCGAACTGCTCCCCGGCGGAGTGGTGGTCGATCACGAGGCTGGGAAGCCCGGCCGCCGCGACGCCCACGGCCCCCGTGCGGTCGGGTGTGGAGCAGTCGACGATCACGACCGCGGCCGACGAGCGCCGCTCCGCGGGCACCGTCGCCGAAAAGTCCGTCTCGAACGGCGCGATCTCCGGACGGTCGAACGGCCCCACCGAGTGCAGTGTCGCCTCCTTGCCCAGCGCCCGCAGGAGGGTCGCCGCGGCGATCTGCGATGCGAGGCAGTCACCGTCCGGTTCCTTGTGGCCGAGCACGATGAACGACCGGGGGGTGCTGATGAAACGGACCGCCGCGGCGGAGTCGTACACGGCCTATCCCAGCGTCAGCAGCGCGAGCTGCCGGCCTGTTCCCGTGACCGCGAGCGCACCGCCGTGGATGAGGCAGTCGATCTCGGTGCGCATGCCCAGCTCCTCCAGGTAGATCCCCGGTTCGACCGAGAAGCAGGCGCCCTCGGTGAGCGCGCGATCGTCCGGGAACTCCACGGAATCCAGGTTCACGCCGTACCCGTGCACGCGCGCGCCGATCGAGTGGCCGGTCCGGTGCTTGATGCCGGCCGCAAACCCGCGGTCCGCCAGGACCTCGCGTGCCGCCCGGTCCACGTCGGCTCCGCTGACGGGCGTGCCGGCGGCGAGGCGGCGCTGGAGCAGGGAGACGGCGGCCTCGCGCGCCTCCCGCACCGCTTCGAACATGCGCTGCTGCAGGGGCGAGGGCGCCGGGGCGCAGACTCCCACCCAGGCGATGTCCGCGTACACGGCGCCCGGCGAGGTCTCCTTTGCCCAGATGTCGAACTGCACGAGGTCTCCCTGCTCCAGCGCCGCGCCGCGGCCCTCCACGCTGAAGTGCGGGTCCGCCGTGTGCCGTCCCGCACCGACGATCGGGGGGGAGTCGCTCACCAGGCCGGCAGAGGCGATCGACCCGGTGAGCCAGTCGCGCACGTCGCCCTCGGTGACCGACCTGCCGCCGCGAAGCTCGCGAGAGAGCCGGTCCCAGGCACCGGCCACCGAGCCGCAGAGAGTTTTCGCTGCCGCGCCGTGCGACCTTCTGCCCTCATCGTCCAAAGCGCCGAGGTACCGGGCGACGAGCCCCTCCGCGGGCGCCAGGGCCGCGCCGAGGGACTGCAGCAGGAGCGCCGTGCCGTGATCGAGGAAGGACCCGACCGGGATCGTGGGCGAATAGTCCGCGGCGATCGTCCCTCCGCGCGAAAGCGCCCGGGAAAGCGCCTGGGCAAACTCGGCGCGCGTGGAGTACGCGGTCGTCTCCCCGGGAACGTGCGCCAGGATGGAAGCCTCGATGCGGTGCACGATCTTGCGCGGCAGACCGTCGGAGGGAAGCACGCACACCCACGGTCGGGTATTCGTCCGCTCCCGGGGCACATCCAGGATCAGGTCGGCGATTTCGTCGCGGTGGAAGACGTTGTGCAACAGCCACCCCGAGAAGCCGCCCTCCCGGATTGCCGCGCGCGATTTTTCGAGGTCGAGCATGCGAAGGTATCGCCGGGCTCAGAAATCCTTCGGCACTTCCTCCACGTTGAACTGGGTCGTGTAATCGCCCGCCTGGTTGAGGACTCCCCAGGTGAGGGAATCGAAGTTGTCCAGGACATAGAGGTTGACGTGATCGAATTTCCCGTCCACCCAGAATATCACCAGCCGGGGATACGTGGGCTCATTGCCGTAAATGATGTCCGCCTTCGAGTTCGGGCCCAGGTTGAACCAGGTGAGCGGAATGTAAATGCTGGCGACCTGGGACTTGCTCGTCCAGAACTGGACCATGTAGCCCAGCTGGTGCGCCCACACCTTGATGAGGGGGATCGACTTGTAGTAGGCGTCTTTCGGAGTCGGATTGGTGCTCGAGCCCGCGGTTGCGCTGGCGGTCGTGCCCGCGGTCGTTCCCGTCGTCGTGCCGGCACTCGCCTGGGCGAACAACGGCAGGCCGGAGATCAGCAGCAGACACGCGGCCAGAATGATGCCCGCCCTCTTCATCGGCAGCCTCCTGAACCTCTGAGATTCACACTTACTATAATAGTAGTTTCGACGGCCATTTCAAGCCGATTTTCACTTCCCCAGGGTCGCGAGCATCATGGCCTTGATCGTGTGCTTGCGGTTCTCCGCCTGGTCCCACGCGCAGGATCGGGGACCCTCGATCACTTCCTCCGTGACCTCCCTGCCCTTCACCGCCGGCAGGCAGTGCAGGAAGATCGAGTCGCGCTTGCCCGTCTCTGCCATGAGCGAATCGTTCACCTGGTAGGGAGAAAGCAGGGCGATGCGCTCCGCGCTCTTCTCCTCCTCCCCCATCGAGACCCAGACGTCCGTGTAGACCGCATCCGCGCCCGAGACCGCCGCGTGCGGATCCGCCGTCACGCTCACCGTGCTGCCCGACTCCGCGGCCATTGTCCGGGCCCAGGCGACGACATCCGGCGCGGGCTGGAGAGCGGCCGGCGCCGCGATGCTCACGTGCACGCCCAGCTGGGTGCAGCCCACGAGCAGCGTGTGCGCCACGTTGTTCCGCCCGTCTCCGACGAACACGAGCTTCCTGCCCTTCAGGGAGCCGAAGGCCTCCTCCAGGGTCATGAGGTCCGCGAGGACCTGCGTGGGATGCCACTCGTCCGTCAGGCCGTTGTACACGGGGACCCCGGACCACTTCGACAGGGACTCCACGGTGGACTGCAGGAAGCCGCGGAACTGGATCGCATCGAACATCCGTCCCAGCACGCGTGCCGTGTCCTCCAGCGCCTCCTTCGTGCCCAGGTGGATGTCGGAGGAGGACAGGAACACCGGGTACCCGCCTTCCTCGCCGAACGCGGTTTCGAATGCGCACCGCGTCCGCGTGGAGCGCTTCTCGAAGAGGAGAGCCAGCGTGCTTCCCTGGAAGCGCAGCGATCGCTTCCCGCTCTTCCTTTCCTTCTTCACCCGGTGGGAGAGATCGAGAACGTGACGCACCTCCGCGGGGGTCCAGTCCTTCAGTGTGAGCAGGGATCTGCCTTTCAGGTTCACCGCCATTTCAGCCTCTCTTTGGCACGCATTTCCGGGCCGGTTCGCGCCGCCGCACGCCGGCGGATTCGCGCCGCTGCACGCCCGTCACACCGCCAATCTACCGGGCGCGTGATGCCGTGACAAGGGCGGTTCCCTCACGCGGTCTGCTTGAAAATCATCGCGCCTTCCCAGGAAAGGAAAGAGCAGCTGCTGAAATCGTGGCTGAACAGGGCCACGTCCGCGTCGTAGCCAGCGAGCAGCGCGCCCTTGTGGGTGAATCCGAGCAACCGGGCGGGATTCAGCGTGGCCATGGCAACGGCGTTCGCAACGGGCACGTGAAACTCGTGCACCAGCCGGGCAAGACCGCGGGAAACGAGCTGCCCTGAGCCCACGAGGATTCCGGAGTCCGCGTAATACAGCCCCGCGCCGCGTGCCGAAAGGGTCCTGCCGTACAGGCGACCCAGCGGTTCTTCCGGGCCCAGGCCCGCAGGGGCCACGGCATCGGAGATCGCCACGATCCGCTCCCAAGGCCGCGTCTGGAGGGTCAGGCGCACGGCCGCGTCATGCACGTGCGCGCCGTCGCAGTTCAGCTCCGTGAAGACTTCCCTGTTCAGGAGCGCCCATTGGGCAAGTCCCGGTTCCTTGTGGGAGACCCCGCTCATGCCGTTGAAGAGGTGGGTGACACTCAGGGGGGAGATGCCGTTGCAGGCCTGCAGAGAATCCCAGCCGGCGTCGGAGTGGCCGAGAGACGGAAGGATGCCCATGGCCGGCAGCCTCTCGAGAAGTTCCCGTGAACCGGGCAGCTCGGGAGCGATCGTGAGGACCCGGATGGTCCCCCGGGAGACCGCGGCCATCTGCTCGAGGTGGCGAATGGAAGGGTCCCGGATGAGATTTTCTGGTATCGCCCCGCGCCGCGCGGCGGAAACGAAGGGGCCCTCGACGTGGACGCCCGGGATCCGTCCTCTCAGCGGCGGTTCGACCGGGAGTGAGCTCAGAGCCTCTCCGAGCGAGCCAATCGTATGCTCGTCAGACACGATAGTGGGAAGAAAAGCGCCGATCCCCCGGCGGGCCAGGAACTGCCCCATGAGCGCCAGCGTCTGCACGGTCATGCTCTCCGTGCTCACGCCACCACACCCGTGGATGTGCGTCTCCCACAGAGCCGGGCAGGCGCGCATTCCCGGCGCGGAGATCCTTCGGCAGCCATCGGGCAGCTTTGTCGGGAGCCGATCTTCCGAACCCGCAAAGAGTATCGTTCCCTCGCTTGCAAGAACCGCGCCGCGGCGGATCACCCTGTCCGGCAGGACGACTTCACATCCGGTGATCAGATACGGCACCTTTCCGCTGGGCCTAGTCACGCAGACACTATAAGGAAGAAAGCGATGCGGGGGAAGGCGACAGGGAGTGCCGGTCTGGAGCGGTCCCGGGGGTTGTCTGGAGGCCGTGCCCCGCGGTGAATCGGTGGCCCGCCGTCGAACGCGTCTCTGAAATCGCTGAAATCGCGCCTCAATTGACACATTTCCCGGGAATAGCTATAGTCTGCTCCTCCCGCTGCGGTGGTGGAATTTGGTAGACACGCTAGCTTGAGGGGCTAGTGCCCGAAAGGGTGTGCTGGTTCAAGTCCAGTCCGCAGCATACGGCAGGGTAAGGATTTGCAGCCCTTTCGAGTTTCTAAGCCCTTCGCTGAAAAGGCCTCAGGGTACCAAGCAGGGTACCAAAACCTACCGGAAACGGCCCTTTTGAGGGGGGACAGGCTATGGCAAAACTCTCAATAGCCGAAACATACTTCGTTTCCCAGAAAGTGAGAGATCTCATTAGCGCCCCATTATGGCGACGTAGGTCGCCGACAGTATCAAGGACCTCCTGCTCATGACCCTACAATCGCCTGCTGATCACTCGCCCAAATCTTTGCTTTCTCAATTGACTAGTTTGTTGGCTATGAAACTCACCAAATCTTGGTCAAGGTTCTTGGCGCATTCCTTGAAGCTCCGAATTTGCTTTGGACGAATCAGTCCTGCAT
>JBKQPS010000012.1:0-7976 GCA_052144915.1 Spirochaetia bacterium
TCGAACGGGAACGCGCAGTTGCCCGTGACATTGACGAATATCCTTACCCCAACCGCGTCCATGACCGTGGTCATTTCCCCGGGCGGCATGTCGGCGAAGAGGTGGTTGTGAGCGTCGATGACGGGAAACCGGGCTTTTTCCGGGACATGGGCAGCACGCCGAAGGAGCACCTCCGGGCCCGGCATCCGTGCGCGGGTGGTCCCGCCGGTTCCGTCCTTCATGGCTGGATCGCCTTCACGCCCGTGATCTCGCAGAAGTCCACGAGAGCCGGCGCCAGGTCCGTGCCGTAGCCGAGGCAGGCATACTCGCTCGTCCAATTCTGCACCAGCACATCCATGTCGCCGGCGACAGTCACGAAGCCGTGCGGCCAGAAGGGAATCCCGCATTCGGCCAGCCGGGCATCCAGCGTCGCCGCGGGAGGCTCGAAAATGGAACAAGGCGCGACGATCATCCGGAACTCGCCGTTGACCCTTCCCAGCCTGGCCAGGGCTCCCTCGCCCACCTTGCACACGAGCTTGACGGCAAGTCCGCCTGCTCGACCCTCCGTGGGGATGCCGTGCGCGGCAAAGCCCGCGGGACCGAGCGTACCGGCGAGCGAGGGGGGCACGGCGCCATCGCCGATGATCTTGATCTCCCGCCCTTTCTTGTCGAGGTGCTGGAGGTCTCCATAGTAGACGGGATCCGCGCTCAGCAGCGCAAGGAGGTGCACGGAAAGCGCCGTGTTGAAATCCCCCAGGGTAGAAGTGCCCCAGCCGTCTTCCAGCATCATGCTCTGCGCGAAGCACGTCGCCGAATAGTCATCTCCCAGGCCCGGGAAGGACTGGATCGTGTAAAAGTCGAAACCCTCTTTCTCGACGACGCCCTTGAGGGCCAGGTAGAGTCGCAGCGAGCGCTCGTTCACGAGGGACTTGTCCGGGGCAGCGCCGAAGAGCTCAATCAGCCGCGGTTTCAAAGCGTCCAGTTCAGCCTGCGAAACCTCGTTTGCCTTCCGGATCAGCTCGGTCGTGTCCCTAGTGTCGATGTCAACACCGAACGTTCGCATCCACTGCGACGGGTCAGCGACTCCGCAGGTTTGTCCCATGCCGCGTCCCCCAAATGCGCCAATTGTAGACATGTTCAAGTGATGTCTCAGGTAAGCGGCCTGGCAATAACTGACGATCCTGCTGACTTCTACCGAATCGTCGGCGGCTCCGTAGACAAACCGATGTGGAATGCCGATCTCTTCCAGGGCCCCGTGCAGGACAAGTCCGCCCACCGGACGCCACCCCTGCGAGCCAGGGTGCGTCCAGAGCAGCACAGCCTTCCCGCTCATGTGGAAGTCCCGGATTGCCCCGACCAGGTGCGCGGCCCACACCCAGGTACCGGAAAACAGCACGACGCAGTCGACCTGGTCATCCTTCTTCATGAGGTCCAGCGCCTGCCGGGCTTCGCCCTTGCTCGCGACGACGACCGGGTGCTCTTTCACCAGGAGCCCGCGGGATCGAAGAGCGTCACGCGAACGGCTGACCACCGCCTCGTCGATGAAGGGTGCTCCCATCGGGTCCTTCAGCCCGTCCTTGTGCACGCCGTAGACGATGAATCCCACAGTCGGCTGGATCATGTGGCACCCCTCCTCCGGATGGGGCAAGCGTAAGAGAAATGCCCTGCCCGCACAAGGCGAGCAGCCCTGCCCCTCAGGGAAGAGATGACTGGAAAGAGCGTCTTCGGGATTCCACGTTCGGAAGAAACGCCGCGACGAGGCCCAGCAGCGGGAGGAACGCACACAGCTGGTACACATGGGCGATGCTGGTCAGGTCCGCGAGCTTCCCCAGGGCGGCAGACCCGAGACCGCCCATGCCGAAGGCGAAGCCGTAGAAGAGCCCCGAAATCAGTCCGACGCTGCCGGGGAGCAGCTCCTGGGCGTACACCAGAATCGCGGGGAACGCGGAGGAGAGTATCACCCCGATGCAGACGGAAAGGACAGTCGTGCCCGCGAGCCCCGCGTACGGGAGAACGAGCGCGAAAGGGGCTGCCCCGAGAATCGAAATCCAGATCACGTACTTGCGGCCGATCCGATCGCCGACCGGGCCCCCGATGAGCGTGCCCGCCGCCACCGCGAACTGGAAGACGAAAAGGTGCAGCTGCGCCGACCTGATGGAGAGGCCGAACTTCCCGATCAGGTAGAAGGTGAAGTAGCTGCTGATTCCCGAAAGGTAGAAGTACTTGGAGAAGATGAGGACGAGCAGGAGCGCCACGGAGAGAACGACCCGCTCGCGCGGAAGCGCCGCGGGAAGCCGGACGGGGCGGACCCGGATCCTTCCGCTGCTCGGAGCGTGGTTCCGTTTGTACCATCTCCCGACGCGGCTGAGCACGACGATGCCTGCCGCCGCGACGATCGTGAACCACACGACGCTGGACCTGGCCCGTTCGCCAATGACGAGCGCGGCGAGGAGGGGACCGAGCGACGAGCCGGCATTCCCTCCCACCTGGAAGAATGACTGCGCGAAGCCCCGTCGTTCGCCGGCGGCCAGGTGGGCGACGCGCGACGATTCGGGATGGAAGATCGACGAGCCCATGCCGATCAACGCAACGGACAGCAGCAGGGCGCCGAAGCTGGTCACCACGGAAAGCAGGGCCAGCCCGACGAGGGTGATTCCCATCCCGGCAGCCAGGGAAAAAGGCTGCGGGCGGCGGTCGGTGAAGGCCCCGACGACGGGCTGCAGGAGCGATGCGGTGAGCTGGAATGTGAGCGTGATCAGCCCCACCTGCGCGAAGCTCAGGTGAAAGCTTTCCTTTACGACAGGATAGAGCGCAGGGATCAGTGACTGCAGGGTGTCATTCAGCAGGTGAGAGACGCTGATCGCGAGGAGCACGCCATACGAGGTCTGGCGTGCCCTTTCTCCGGGCAATTCCTCCATCGGGCAGATTTTCCGCTACAGGGAGGAGAAGACGCTGTTGATCTTCTGCTTGTAGCTGATGGGCGGTTCCGTGGAGTACTGGATGCTGAGGGCAACAAGGTCTTGGTGGCCCTCGACGTCCTCCACCCTCACGATGCTTCCGTCCAGCACCGTTTCGGACTGGACCTCGCACTTCTCCAGCTTCAGCAGCACCTTGCGGGGCTTCGCCGGAAGCCCCAGCATGCTGAGGAGCACCTTCGCGCCTCCGAAGGACAGGTCACGGAGCAGGCACCTGCGGGAGGAGCCGTCGATGGCGAGGCAGCTTTCGCGGGACTCCAGCCCGATCTTCTTCATGTTCTCCGGCGTCAGGACGATCCGCTGGTCGCGCCGGCGCAGCTCGTTGGACTTGATCTCCAGGAGGGAGCCAAGAATCCCCACCAGGGCGTCCGATGGCCTCTGCGTGAACTCCAGGCTGACGAACCGCACGTGCTGCTTCTGCGAGCTGTACTCCGAAAGGTTTTCGACCCTGCACCCGACGAAGAAGTTCACGGGCGTCTTCTCGTCTTTCTGCTTGAAGCCGAGCCGGAGGGTCGTTCCGGAGTTGCTGTGCGCCAGCTGATCGGCCGCGGTCTTGCTGATCTCCGCGATGATGCGCGCGCCCTTCATGGAACACGCGTACAGGACGCAGGGCAGGTGCTGGGATCCGATCGTGAGGCGGACGTCGGAAGTGATCAGGCCGCTTTCCATGATCACCTGCGCATTGAAGGTTACCTCTGTATCGCCGAACTCGTCGTACAGGCGAGCCAGATGCTGTGAACTCAGACTCTGCACCCCGGTTCCCTCCCTCTCAACGCCTGCTCGAAGATATACCCCTCGCCGCGCGCCGTCAATGCGAAGCCGCGCGCTGCGCCGCCCGGCCGGCTGCACGGGCGGGCATGCTCTTTTCACGGGCTTTTCGCGGGCGCGGCCGGCTGGTAGTATCCCGGCTCATGGCCCCCGTCATCACCGCCGTACTCGTTGCCGTTGTCCTGTATCTGTTCTTTTTCGTGTTCTTTCCCATTGGGCGCGGCGCGATTTATGACCCGAGCAGCAGGACAGAAGCCGAAACCATGGCGAGCCTTGCGGAGGTGCGCCCGGGCGAGAAAGCCGCCGACCTCGGGTCCGGCGACGGACGCGTGGTGTGCGCCCTTGCGCGCGCGGGGGCCGAGGCCCATGGCTACGAGATCAACCCGGTGCTCGTCCTGGTCTCGCGGCGCAACATCCGCCGCGAGGGCCTCGGCGGGCGCGCCTTCATCCACTGGGGCAACTTCTGGAGGCGCACAATGTCCGCGTACAGCCTGATCACCGTGTTCCAGGTCGGTTTCGTCATGGCCCGGCTGGAAGCCAAGCTGGGCCGGGAACTGGCGCCCGGCGCGAGGATCGTTTCCCACTACTGGCGCTTCCCGGGGTTAAGCCCCGAGCGGTCGCAGGGCAATATCTACCGCTACCGGATTCCCGTTCCCTCCCGGCAGCCTACTTCCCGGCCCTGAAAAGCATCGTCAGCCACCACGGGATCGTGATCATGTTCCCGATGGCCGCACCGAGAGTCGATAGAAAAAACACGATGAGGATGTGAGTGACCCTGTTCGTATAGAATCCCCTGAAGCTCGCCACGTCCTCGGCGAGGTTCTCCACGTCCTTCACCCGCGGCTTGCGCAGGAATGCCTCCGCCACCCCGGTGAAGAGGCCGATCTTTCCGAAGGGATTGAGCGTGCCGATAGGCGCCGCGACGAGCGCGAGCACGATGGTGAGCGGATGCGCGAGGGCCAGCGCGGCACCCACCGCTGCCAGTCCGCCATGGATGATCAGCCACCGCAGCAGCATGGCGGAGCTCATTCCCCACCCCGCCCGCAGGAATCCGAGCGCGAAGAGCACGACGATGAGCAAGGGCACCGTCCAGGGCAGGATGCGTCCGGCCGCGCTCTTCGCGGGAAGCTCGTCCAGGCGTGAGACATCCGTCGACCCGCGTCCCTCCGAGAAGGCCGTGATGTGCGCGGCTATCCCCGACAGGTGTCCCGCGCCGACGATCGCCACGACGCGTTTCCCCTCCGCCTGGAATACACGTGCTGCCAGGTACAGGTCCCTCTCGTCGATGAGCACTTCCTTGGCGGCGGGGAGGTAGGCGGCCAGTTCCTCCATCATGCTCTGCAGGACGTCCTTCTCCTTGAGCTTCTCGATGTCCTGCGGGGTCAGTTTCTCGTCGCTGAAGACGCTCGCGAGCATCGCGGCGAGCATCTTCATCTTGCCCCAGAGCCGCGTGCGCGACCACGCCCGGCGGAGCGTGACCTGGATGTTCCGATCGCACAGGGAAAAGGGGATGCCCAGCTCCTGTGACGCCTGCACGGCCGCGAGCATCTCTTCCCCCGGCCTGACGCCCAGGTCCTTTCCCAGCCGCCGCTGGAACGAGGAAAGCACGAGGTTCGCCAGGAGGAGGAATCCCTTGCCCTGGCGGATGACCTTGCCGATGTTCAGGTTCTGCCAGCTGCTTCCCTGGCTGATGGAAGTGTAGCGGCCTTCGTCGAGCTCGACGCAGACCCGGTCGGGCTTTTCCTCCGCGATGACCCGACGGACCTGCTCCACGCTCTCCCGCGACACGTGGGCGGTCCCCAGGAGAACGATCTCCCTGTCCCCGACGGCGAGCCGAACTCTCTCCGGCTCGGGAATCACCTTCTCTGCCTGGGGCTCCAGTGCACCGCTCAGAGAGAGAACCCCGCGTTGCGCGCATCCTCGTAGAACATCTTCACGGTGTCCAGCGAATACTGCACGAGGTCGTAGTCCACGAACTTCATCTTTTTCAGTATGTCGTTCGTCACCGTGATGATGTGGCACCCGATCGCCTCCGCGTGGAAGATATTGAGAAGCTCCCGGGGGCTCGCCCAGATCAGCTCCGACGAAGGTACGATCTTCAGCAGCTCCACCGCGGCGGCCATCAAGGCAATGGGATCTCTCCCGGTGTCCGCGATGCGTCCGGCGAAAATCGAGATGTAGCTCGAGGTCTTCGGGGAGAGCTTCAGCAGCACCTCCCTGACCTGGTCCAGCGTCATGATTGCCGTGATGTTGAGCCGCACTCCCGCGTGCGACAGCCGGCCGACGAGGTCGTACGCGGGCTCGCCCCGCGTGTTGGTGATGGGGATCTTCACGTAGACGTTCTGCCCCCAGCCGGCGATCTCCATCGCCTGGCGTTCCATGTCACGGAACTCATCGGAGAACACCTCGAACGATATGGGCCGGTCAGGAATGAGCCGCAGCATTTCCTTCGCGAACGCCCGGTAGTCCTTTACCCCGGCCTTCCTCATGAGCGTCGGGTTGGTCGTGAAACCACGAATGTAGGGCAGCTTGTACATCTCCAGCATGCCGTCCTTATCCGCCCCGTCGGCGAAGATCTTCACCCGCATGTTCTCGGCTTTCATCTGCGCACCTTCTCCTTTGCCATGATCCATTCCGCCGCTTCCCGCAGGGATCCAACCCGCACTGCGGCGTTCCCCGTCTTTTTCTCCGGATATTCGTTTTCGATCAGTATCGTGGTCGTCCCGGCGCGCTTGCCGGCCTCGATGTCCTTCCAGCGATCCCCGACGGTGTACGAGCGAGCGAGCTCGACGTCCAGGTCCCGCGCCGCCTCGAGGATCATGCCCGGTGCCGGCTTGCGGCAGGAGCAGCCATCCGCATCGTCATGGTAGCAGACCTTCACCGCGTCCAGGGGCAGGGTCCGCATCAGGAGGTCGTGGATGGCTTCCACCCGGTCCCGCGTCTGGGTGCCCCGCGCGACGTCCGGCTGGTTCGTGATCACGACGAGCACGAACCCCGCTGACTTGAGCGCCGCAAGGGCGTCGCCCACGCCCGGCATGATTTCCAGATCCTGCACGGATTGGGGGGGATGGGGAAGACCGGCCCGGAGCACCGCGCGGTTGATCACCCCGTCCCGATCCAGGAAGACCGCCCGGTTCATTGCGCCGTGGTACCCCGCGGATTCGGCGCCGTGGTACCCCGCGGATTCGGCGCCGCGGTACCCCGCGGATTGGGCGTTGTCGAAGATTCCCACTTCGTCGGGTTTGCCTTCAGGCGCGGGTGCGACACCAGCAAGTGCCAGATCACGGCATGGAAGGACTCGGTGTGCGGCGTGATGCTCTCCGCGTTCACGGTCGGAACGAGGACGCACGCATCCGCCACCTTCGCGGTATAGCCTCCGTCACGACCGACGATGCCGAGGATCTTCGCCCCGACCTTCTTCGCGTGCTGGAGCGCCGTCACGATATTCGGGCTGATGTTTTTTTCCAGGCTACCGCCGCCCACCGAGAGAACCAGGACCGCATCCGCGCTGCCCAGCCGGCTGCCTTTCAGCCACTCGACGAGCACCGTGGCCCAGCCCTCGTCGTTGGTGCGGGCCGTCAGCTCGGAAACGTTGTCCGTCGGGGTGTAGGCTTCCATGCCGACGAGCTTCCGGAAGTCGTTCACCGCGTGGGAGGCGCTTCCCGCGCTGCCCCCGACGCCAAGGAGGAAAAGCCTGCCGCCTCCGGCGCGCACGGCGGCGAGGAGATCCACCATCTTCTCCACCGCCGCCACGTCGATCTTTCCCGCGATCTGTGAAACCTCTGCAAGATGCGTCTCGACGAAGCTCACTGCTCTGACTCCTTTTCTTCGAAATGCCGCCGGGTGTCGGCCAGCCCCGCCGGAGACCCGATCTCGTAGAATCTCTCGAACACCTCGAACCCCGCAAGCTGGTCCTCGGCGAGAAGCCGCTGGTAGACGGCCGCGAGATCCACCGGAACGCCGTCCGCCGTCCCGTCGAAAGCGCGCCTTTCCAGCGCACCCAATCCGTAATCGATGTGCCGCATCTCCGGTACCCGGTGAACCTTATCGTACATCCGTATGAGGCCGTCGGCAAAGAGAACGTTGCTCGTGTCGAACCTGCCGTCATTGCGGTACACGGTCATGAGGCCCTTCCTGCCGCTTTCCAGAAAATAGCGCTCGACGGCCCCGTAGTCGCACTCGAGGAGAGAATCCCCGTAGACGACGAGGAACCTGTCGCCCAGGAGAGGCAGCGCCTTCTTCAAAGCTCCCCCG
>JBKQPS010000013.1:0-6042 GCA_052144915.1 Spirochaetia bacterium
GCTCATCGTGTTGACGAGGTTGAGCTCCTGGTAGATGATCGCCAGCCCGCTCTGCATGGACTGGTGCGGAGTGGTGTGCTCGACGCGCGCGCCGTCGAACTCCACCGTGCCGCTGTCCTTCTGGTAGACGCCGGACAGGATCTTCATCAACGTCGACTTGCCCGCGCCGTTTTCGCCGACGATGCCATGCACCGTGCCGCGGCGGACGTCGATCGAGACCTTGTCCAGGGCTTTGACTCCGGGAAAGGACTTGCTCACGTCCCTGATGGACAAGATGACCTCAGAGCCGGCTGCTTCCATGGTCACATCCTTGAATGAAGGTTACAGGAACAAGGCTCGTCCCGCCAGAGGCGGAACGAACCTTTCAGGCTATGCTGCGGATCCTACCACTCGGGCGGATCGAAGCTCGCGATGGAGCTCTTGTCGACGACGAAAAGCGGGACGTAGTTGATCTGCTTGACCTTTTTGCCGGCCAGGACGTCTCTGGCGAGCCCGAGGTCCGTCTTGGTCATGAGCACGAAGTCCTGGGCGATGCTGACCGCCTGGTCGCCGCTCTGGACCTGGTAGTAGCCGGCGCGGTTGCCGTCGACGCCGACGATGAACAGGCCCTTGATGTTCGCGGCCTTGGCCGCCTGGATGACACCCGTGGCGCCGTTGTCCCAGTGGACGAAGACGCCCTGGATGTCGGTCCCGTACTTCACGATGTCATCTTCCATGATGGCCTGCGCCTGGTCGGTCGCCCACTGCTGGCAGGCCTTGTAGTCGAGGACCTGGATGTTCGAGCCCATGATCCCCTGGGCGCCGTTGAATCCATCGTGTCGTTTGATCTGGGCGTCGTGGCCTGCCTCACCGCCGATCTCGACGATCTTGGCGCCGCTCGGGAAGGCCTTCTTGAATGCCTGAGCAGCCTGCTGGCCTGCCATTGTATCGTTGACCCCTGCATAGAAGTCACGGTACTTCTGGTTCTC
The DNA here is from genome assembly GCA_052144915.1 of Spirochaetia bacterium. Classification (GTDB taxonomy): domain Bacteria; phylum Spirochaetota; class Spirochaetia; order SZUA-6; family Fen-1364; genus Fen-1364. The sequence continues at coordinate 969 of JBKQPS010000013.1, forward strand.
CGGCGCGAGGTCCGAGGAGAACATGCCGACGATCAGGCCAGCCGCCTTTGCCTTGATGATGCTCGGGACGATGGCGCTGATGTCGTTCGGGTTCAGGAAGATGGCCTTGAACTTCTGCGCGATGCAGTTCGTGACGATCGCAGACTCGGCCTGCGTGTCGCCCTTCGCGTCGAAGGTGTACATGTCGAAGCCGTACTGCGATCCGAACTTGAGGAACTGCTTCGCCGAGAAGGCCTGCGATTCGTTCGCGGCGTTCGAGATGACGAACGCGGCCTTCACCAGCTTGGCCTGGGCGCTTACGCCAAAGGCGATCGCGACCAGGAGGATGAGTCCGATTAGCAAAACCCTCTTCATTCCAAACCTCCTCCAGGATTCGTATTGGATGAAACATAAAAATGTTTCATCCGTAAATCTGCACGATTATACCTTAACCAATCGATATGTCAACAGAATTCCATGTGAACCGTCTCCGGATCACATCGGCTATTCCGCGCCCGCGGACAGTCGCATGTGTGCGCTCACATTGGGCGAATATAGAAGCGGTGGTTCTCTTCCGTCAACGGTTTTTTTCCGTGGGCGACATACTTTGCCGAATTGTTCGACGATTTGTAATTCTTACGAACGGAATTAAATATTGACCAAACGAAAATCACCTGATAGTGTTCATTCCGGTGGCAGTAGTCTTCGACATTCAGCGCTTTTCCACGCACGACGGTCCCGGCATACGTACGGTAGTCTTTTTCAAGGGCTGCACGCTGCGCTGCGCGTGGTGCTCCAATCCCGAGGGCCAGTCCTTCGAGCCGGAAATCCTCTACAATGAGCACCGCTGCGTAAGCTGCCACGCCTGCCTGGACCCTGTTTTCGGAGGAGCGATGGTCCAGCGCGGAGACGGGGGCGTGCGGGCCTATCGCGCGGCGAAGGCGGGGCCGGGCCTGGCGAGGGCATGCCCCTCGCTCGCCGTTCGCGTCGCGGGGAGAGAGATGACCGCGGAAGAAGTCGCTCGCGAGGTGATGAGAGACGCACCATTCTTTGCGAAGTCGGGAGGGGGCGCCACCTTCTCCGGCGGAGAACCGCTTGCGCACCCCGCCTTCGCCCGGGAGCTCGCGGACATCCTTCTGGGGCGCGGCGTCAGCGTGGCGATCGAGACCTGCCTCGCCGTGGCCCCCCGAGCCCTCGAGCCGCTCCTCGGCCTTCCAATCCTCTGGCTCGCCGATCTCAAGCACGTGGACGCGGTCCGTTTCAGAGAAGACACCGGCGGGAACCTCACCGAGGTCAACGCAAACATGGCGACTCTCGCAGCCTCGGGAGCCGACCTCGACCTCCGGGTCCCTTTGGTGCCCGGTTTCAATGCGGACGACGCCTCGATCGAGGCGATGCTCACTTTTGCGGCCGCCCTGCCCAACCCGAAGGGGACGGCACGGCGCATCGACTTCCTCCCTTACCACGAGCTCGCCCTCGGCAAATATGCGATGCTCGACCGCGAGTGCACGTGGAAAGGTGGGCACGAGGTTGACCGGCGGGACGTCGTTCGCTGGGGGGCGAAGGCCGCCGCCCTCGGCTTTGCCACGTCGACAGGAGGCTGACCATGACCGAACGAATAGCACGGATCAAGGACGAGATCCTTTCCACCAGGCCCTCCATCTGCGTCGAACGCGCCCGCATTTACACCCGCCTCTACAAGGAGACCGAGAGCCTCACCACGGTAAGGCGCCGGGCCCGCGCCCTCCGCCGCACGCTGGAGGAGATGACAATCTGGATCGGGAAAGACGAGCTCGTGGTGGGGAACCTCGCCTCGCGCAACCGTGCGGCCCCGATCTTTCCCGAGTATGCAGTGGCGTGGATCGAGCAGGAGATCGAGGGGATCGGCAACCGGCCCGCGGAGTCGTACGAAATCGCCCCCGGGGACAAGGCCGAGCTCCTGGAGCTCGTGAAATACTGGAAGGGCAAAACCCTCCACGACAAGGCCGAGGCCCTCCTCAGTCCCGAGCTCAAGGCCATCCACGACTCGGGCATGGTGCGAGCCGAGGGCAACATGACATCGGGCGACGGTCACATCGCCCCGAACATGCGCAGGATCCTTGAGCTCGGGCTTGGAGGATACCAGGCGTGGGTCGCCCGCGAGCTGGAAGCCGACGACGTCTCGACCTGGGATGGCGTGAGGCGCCGCCAGCTGCACCTGGCGATGATCGACGCCCTGCAGGGCTTCTCGGCATACATCCGACGGTTCGCCCGCCTCGCGAGCGAGGAAGCCTCCCGCGCCTCATCGAAGTCCCGCGCCGCGGAGCTCGTGACGATTGCGAAGACCTGCGAGGCCGATGCGGAAGGGGCGCCCCGCAGCTTCCGTGAAGCCCTCCAGCTCGCGTACTTCGTCCAGGTCGTGCTCCAGATCGAGTCGAACGGCCATTCCCTGTCCTTCGGGCGCATGGACCAGTTCCTCGGACCCTGGTACGACCGCGACCTCGACTCGCAGCGCATCTCCCCCGAGGAGGCGGCCGAGCTCCTCGAGGCGACCTGGCTCAAGCTTCTGGCGATCAAGAAGATCCGCTCCTGGTCCCACACGCGGTACTCGGCGGGCGGTCCGCTCTACCAGAACGTCACCATCGGCGGCGTGGACCGGGACGGGAAGGACGCGACCAACCGGCTCTCCTCCCTCATCCTGGAGACCGTGGGCGAGCTTCGGCTCACCCAGCCCAATCTCTCGGTGCGTTACCACAGGGGCATGTCGCGGGAGTTCCTCGATGCCTGCGCCCGCGTGATCGACCGGGGCTTCGGCATGCCGGCCTTCAACAACGACGAGGTGGTGGTGCCGGGCATGCTCGAGCGTGGCGTGAGCCTCGAGGACGCCCGCGACTACTCGGCCATCGGCTGCATCGAGGTGGCAGTGCCCGGAAAGTGGGGCTATCGCACGACGGGCATGAGCTTTCTCAACATGCCGCGGATCCTGCTGGCAACGTTGAACGACGGCCTGGAAGCTACCTCGGGAAAGGCTTTCCTCCCCGGCACGGGGAAGCTTGCAGACTTTGCCACCTTCGACGAGCTCATGGCCGCCTGGCGCACCCAGGTGGCCTTCTACACGCGGGCGAGCGTCGAAGTGGACACCGCGGTGGACACGGCGCTGGAGACAGAGGTGCCGGACATCCTCTGCTCGGTCTTCACCGACGACTGCATCCGCCGCGGCAAGACCATCAAGGAGGGCGGCGCCGTCTACGACTGGATTTCCGGCCTCCAAGTCGGAATTGCCAACATGGGCAACGCCCTCGCCGCAATCAAGCGCCTGGTCTACGAGGAGAGGTCGGTAACGAAGGAGGAGCTGCTCAAGGGCCTCGAGACCGACTACGCGGGCAAAGACGGGGAGATCCTCCGCCTGAAGCTCCTGAACAAGGCTCCCAAGTACGGGAACGACGACGACTACGTGGACTCCATCACGATCGAGTCCTACCGCGCCTACATGGATGAGATCACACGGTACCACAACACGCGCTTCGGGCGCGGACCCATCGGGGGAGGCTACTACCCCGGCACCTCGAGCATCTCCTCCAACGTCCCCTCGGGCGCGGCCGTCAAGGCGACACCGGATGGACGCAAAGCAGGTACGCCGCTCGCGGAGGGCTCCTCCCCATCCTCGGGCACCGACCTCCTCGGACCGACGGCCGTTCTCTCGTCCGTGGGCAAGCTGCCCGCCCGCGAGATCTTCGGCGGGGTCCTCCTCAACCAGAAGCTGACTCCCGGATCACTGCGCACGCCCGAGGACCGGGCGCGCCTGGAGGCGATGCTCAGGACCTTCTTCGATGACATGAAGGGCTGGCACATCCAGTACAACCTGGTGTCGCGCGAGACCCTGCTCGATGCGAAAAAGCACCCCGAGCGGCACCGCGACCTCGTGGTCCGCGTCGCCGGCTACTCCGCGTACTTCAACGATCTCGCCCCGGACCAGCAGGACGATATCATCGCCCGTACCGAGCATTCGTTCCGCTGAACGCGCGCGAGCCGCAAGGGTTGCGGCAGCGTGAGCCTCAGCTCAGGACCTGGAGCCCCGAAGCCAGGAAGTGCGACCGGTATTGTTCGGTGATCCCGGGGTCTGTCACGATCCCGCCCAGAAGGGACAGGTCGGGACACACCACCGCGGCATGCGAGACGCCGAACTTGGATGAGTCGGTGAGAACCCAGGCCCTGGCGCCGCATGCGGCCGCGCGCTCCAGGATTGCCCGCGTCACGTCGGCGCGCGCGACGTCGTTCAGCATGAATCCCGAGGCGACGGTGAAACCGGAGACTCCGATGAAGGCCTTCGAGAACCCGATCTGCCTGACGGCCTCGCACACCGAGGGGCCGACGAGGCTTTCACTCTCCTCCTGGTAGAGTCCGCCGAGCACGACGACCTGCGTCTTGGAGCCCCGGAACGAGCGGGCGATGAAGAGATTGGTGGTCACGACCGTCAACCCCTTCGTGTCCCGGATTCTCTGGGCAAACATCGCGATGGCCGACCCGGCCTCGAGCAGGATCGTGTCCCCCGGGGCCACCAGCTCCGCGGCGCGGCTGGCGATGGCCTGCTTCTCGGCGTAGTGGAGGTGCATCCTGAAAGGAATGTCGTCCCCGTCGTACAGCCGGGCCTCGCCGTGGTAGCGCCGCACGAGGCCCTGGCGCTCGAGCTTGTTGAGGCTCTTCCTGACGGAGACCTCGGAAACCCCGAGATCCACGGCCAGATCGGCAACCCGGGAGGTTCCTGACCTGAAGATCGCCTCGAGAACCGCCTTCGCGATGTCCTGGTTGCCGACCTTCCCCCGTCCCCGCGGGCCGCGCTTCTTGCTGGCGATGTCCATATCCTTATACCGGCGAATTGAGCGTAGCATCATTTCGCTTATTGTCAACACGGGGCTGAGGCGAAACCATTTTTGAACCGAACGAAATCAAAGGAGCTGGGATCAAGGTATATGCGGTGCTGTCGGCGCCAGGATGGCGCGGAGCCGGGCGCCCGCCCGGAGCGCCTGCGCGAGGACGGTGAGCGAGGGATTTACCGCCGCAGAGGACGGCATGAAGGAGGCGTCGACGACCCAGAGGTTCTCGATGTCGTGGCTCC
>JBKQPS010000014.1:0-4003 GCA_052144915.1 Spirochaetia bacterium
CAGGGACGCGAGCGGCCGGACAGCCCTGATGTGGGCGGCGGTGGCCAACCCGAATCCAGAGGTCATTCTGGCCTTGTTGAAGTCCGGGGCAAATCCAAAGATACGATCGAATGAAGGCAAGACTGCCTTCGATTATGCCAGGTACAACATGAGACTGAAGGGTTCCGACGCCTACCTGGAGTTGTATGAGTTGAGCAGGTTCAGGTTCTGACTTCCATACGGCACGCGCCGACTCGGGGCGCGTTTTCCCGAACCGCGGGTCGGAGTTCGAGTCATCTCCGGGGCAAAAGTCCGCGCGCGGCAGCAGCCTGTGTTCTGGCCGCGCGACATGCTATGTCGAGGCCGAGTGCGTGAGGCGCAACCCCTTTTCAGCCGCCGCGATGGCCTTTCCATACTGGGGCAGCCAGACGCGCTCCGCCACCAGCATCTCATCGACCATTCGCCATATCTCGTCCGGGCTGCAGACAGCACCGACGAGCGGGTCCATCATCATTGCCTGGCGAAGCAGCATATCGTCCCCGCGCACTGCGGCCTCCACGGCGAGTCGCTGCACCGAGATGCTCGCATTGCAGACCGCGGCGGGTCCCAGGGGCAGGTCGCCGATCACCGGCATCCAGATTCCCGTGGCGTCGACGTAGCCCGGCGCCTCGATGATCGCGTCAGGAGGCAGGTTCGTGATGCAGCCCCTGTTCACCATGTTGAAGTGTCCGCGGTACCGACGTCCTGTTTCCAGTGCTTCGATGATGAAAGAGCCGTGCTCCTCCGAACGCTCGGCCGGCACATAGCTGCGCGCGCGGCCTTTCTTCCACTTCTCGTAGTCTTTGTCGAAGCTCAGGCGCTGGTCCTCACAGTGGCGGAGGTAGCCGCCCGTTTCGCCGTGGATCCATTCGCTGTGGTCGATCCACCCTTCGATCTGGTCGCGCCTCTTGCGGTACCACGGCACGTATTCGCTGAGGTGCCCGTTGGACTCGGTGCTGAAATATCCAAACCTGCGCAGCATGTCGATGCGGACCTTTTCCTGCCTGCGCAGCTCGGGATCGCGCTCGAAAGCGGAAAGCAGCTCCCCCGTCATGTCCCTGCCCTTGTGAAGGACCTGGATGTACCAGGTCTGGTGGTTGATCCCCGCGCAGACGATGTCCACTTCGGCCTTCGGCACCCCCAACGCCCTGGCGATCTGCATGTGGCCGTGCTGCACGCCGTGACAAAGCCCGATTGTCTTTACCCCGCCGTATTCATTGGCAGCCCAGGTATTCATGGCCATGGGATTCACGTAGTTCAGGAGGATCGCCCCCGGCGCACCGACTTCCCGGATGTCTCGACAGAGGTCGAGAATGAAGGGAATCGTCCTCTGGCCATACATGATCCCCCCGGCGCAGATGGTGTCTCCGACGCATTGATCGACGCCGTAGCGAAGGGGAATCTCCACGTCGTGGTGGAATGCTTCCAGGCCCCCGATGCGCGCGACACTCAGCACATAGGAGGCGCCGCTCACGGCCTCCCTCTGGCTCAGCGTGTTGGAGATCCTCACCCGATCCTTGTGGTTGGCAGCGAGATCCCCCGCAACCAGGCCGCTCACCCGTTCCACGTTTCCCTTGTCGATGTCCATGAGCCGGATCTCGGCATCGTCGAACTGAGGCACGGTAAGCAGGTCAGCCACGAGCTTGCGTGTGAACTCGATGCTGCCCGCCCCGATGAACGCCAGTCGCAATCCCATATGCTCATCTCCTTGTTGCGTGCCAGGGGCATGAACGCTGCCCGCCCCGCTGAAAAGATATCCCCGACGGCAGCCGGGCTGAATATGTCAATTGTGCTAACGATAGCAATGATGTACCATGACACAGACAGGACACTCTTGGACGCGACCGCTTTTCCCCATCTCCGGCGCCTCCCCTTGCGATCCGTCTCGGTTTTCCGCCGCGAGCGGCGAATTCCCCTTCACGCGATGATTTCCAGCGGGGGTCACTCCGTGGAGATCTCCCCGGGCTACAGCTGGGACGGGACCGCGCGCGGGACGGCAAGCTTTGGCGTTCTGCAGCTCACCCTTGCGGGTCTGGGGCGCCTGGAGACCCGCGACGGCCAGTGGGACCTTCCACCGGGGACTCTCATGATCGTCGACATTCCGAGCCTCCACCGTTATTTCCTCCCCGAAGGCTCGCCGCAGTGGGAGTTCGTCTTTCTCGTGGTCTACGGCAGCGAGCTCCTGCGGATCGTGTCCGGAATCGAGCGGCGCATGGCACACATCATCAAGGTGGGTGACGTGTCGGCAGTTCCGGGAGAATTCCTGCGGATACTGAAGACTCTCTTTTCCCGGCGCCCGCTGGGCGCCTTTGAGAACTCAGCGCTGGCATACAGCCTCTGCATGGCTCTGCTGGAGGAGTCGTACGCGGTTCCTGCGCATGAGGATGCGTCGCGCTTCGAGGCGGTGAAAAAGCACCTGCACGACAATCTCCCGAAGGGCATCGGCGTCTCTGAAATGGCGGACATGGCCGGACTCAGCCGATCCCATTTCGCGCGTCTTTTCAAGGACGCGGAAGGAATGTCTCCGAGGGACTACCTGGAAGACCTGCGACTGCGCCGTGCGCTCTCGCTGCTGTACTCCAAGGCACGTACCGTGAAGGAAATCGCGATTAGCTGTGGAATACCGGATGTGAACTACTTCTGCCGGCTCTTCCGCAGGCACACGGGCATGTCGCCCGGGGAGTACCGCCGCAGCGCCCTTTGAATGCGAAGCACAAGAATGCTATCGAGAGCACACCGGTCACATTTACAGCGTCAGCGCCGCGGCGATAAAGTTCTTCCAGCGGCGCTGCGAGATGACGCGCACACCACGCCGCGAAAGAAATCGAACGGAGGTGACCACGTATGAGAAAAGCGCTCTTCCTCGGTTTTTCCATGATGCTGATTGCCGGTTTCGTGTCTGCGGCGGGTCAGCAGGAAAAGTCCGCAGCCGCTGGCCAGCCGGTCACGCTGCAGGTCTGGAATGTTTTCGATCCCGCGCTTCCCGGGGACGGCAAGGAGCATGAACAGAAGTACGCGGAGTACTCGAAGCTCCATCCAGGCATCACCATCCAGCACAACATCATGCAGTACGACCAGCTGCGGCAGAAGTTCATCGTTGCCGGTCAGGCCCAGCAGGGGCCTGATGAGATCCACATGCTCGGTGAGTGGGTCCCAGATTTCGTGAGCATGGGATTCCTGGAGGACATAACCTCCCCGATGAAATCCTGGAGCGACTACGGCAGTTTCCCCGACAGCACGTGGAAGGTAGCCAGCGTCAACGGGAAGATCTACGGCGTTCCAAGCATTGCCTCCACACGGGTGCTCGTGTACCGCGGGGACCTGTTCTCCAAGGCCGGGATCGCGGTCCCGAAGACCTGGGCGGACCTGCGTGACGCGGCAAAGAAGCTCACCACCGCGCCGAGCCAGTACGGGATGGCATTCTGCTCATCCAGCAAGGCAGTCCGAGGCCCGCAGGAATTCGCCGTCCTGCTCTGGTCCACGGGCGCGGAGCTCGTGAAGCTGGAAGCGGGGAAATGGGTCCCCGGATTCACCGCCAGCCAGGCGAAGGAAGTCTTCCAGCTCTACTACGACCTCATGTTCACCGACCAGGCCATGCCGCCGGACAGCATCGGCTGGGAGTGGGATCAGCTCGACCCGGCGTTCCAGGCCGGACAGGTCGCGATGGTGCAGAACGGCTCGTGGATGAGGGGTCGGGCTGATCAGGCCGACACCGGAAAATCCTGGAAGACGGCTCCCTTCCCTTACGACAAGGTGCCGGCGACCTACCTGGAAGTGAAAGTGGAGGGGATCAGCAAGTTCGCACAGCACAAGCAGGAGACGATCGACTTCATGAAGTGGCTGTACAGCCGTGACAACATGGTCTTCGTGACCCAATTCGACAACCTCCCCTCCCGCTCGGATTCCAAGGATTCCTCGTTCTGGAAGTCGGACCCGGTCTGGCGTGGGACCTTCCTGGACACCGTTTCGGCAGGGCACTCCATGC
>JBKQPS010000015.1:0-8912 GCA_052144915.1 Spirochaetia bacterium
AGCCGACGGTGAGTCCCGCGAGGCCCACGATCGAACCGACCGAGACGTCTATTCCGCGGATGATGATGACCATCATCTCACCCATGCCGATGATCGCCACCAGGGGGATCCAGATGAGGATGCTCCGCATGCTGTTCGGGTTGAGATACCGTGGTTGGATGAGAGCGGCCCCCCCGACCACGATCACCAGCAGGGCAAGAGCCCGCAACTCACGGACCTGGAGCAGACCGTGGCCGCGTTTCCCGATCCGCCTTCCCATCCCCGTCATTTCAATTGCCCCGTGGCCGCGGCCATGATGCGTTCCTGCGACACTTCGGCCCTGTCAAACCGTCCGACGATCGATCCCTCGCGCATCACCAGCACCCTGTCGCTCATCGCAATCACCTCGGGGAGCTCCGACGAGATCATGAGCATGGCGATGCCTTCCGACGCGAGCTTTGCCATGAGGTGATGCACCTCCGCCTTGGCGCCCACGTCGATCCCGTGCGTCGGCTCGTCGAGGATGATGATCCTCGGATTGTTCAGGAGCCACTTGGAAAGCACGACCTTCTGCTGATTTCCTCCCGAAAGCTCCGCGACCTGCTGATCGACGGAGCTCAGGGCGATCTTCAACTGCTCGACAAACCCGAGAGCCTTCGTCCGTTCGAGCGCCCGGTTGGTCCAGCCATGGCGCGAAAGCCGGGACAAGGCGGAAAGGCTGATGTTCTGCGTCACGCTTGCGGGCATCAGCAGTCCCTGGCGCTGCCGGTCCTCGGGGACGTAAGCGATGCCGTTTCTTATCGCGTCCTGGGAGCTTCTGATTGAGACAACCTTTCCTCCGACCCTGACGGTTCCGCTGTCGATTGTGAGGATTCCGAATAGCGCCTTTGCCAGCGAACTGCGCCCGGAGCCGACCAATCCCGCAAGTCCCAGTATCTCCCCTGCTTTCAGTTGAAAGGAGATACTCCGGAAATGACCACTGGAGCGCAGCTCCCGCACTTCAATTGCAAGCGTGTCCCTTGGATTCGCCTTCGGTTTTTCGTACAAGGCATCCAGCGAACGTCCGACCATGATCCGTATTATCTCGTCGGCGTTCGTCTGGCTGGGCAGCCTCTCGCCCACGACTTCTCCGTCCCGCATCACCACGATCCGGTCGGCGATCTCGAATATCTCCTCCAGGCGATGGCTGACAAAGACGATCGAGGCCCCCTGGCCGCGCAGCCTGCGGATGATCGTGAATAACCGCTCCACCTCGCTCGGGGTGAGCGACGAGGTCGGCTCGTCCATCATCAGGAGCCTGGCATTCTGCGTCAACGCGGCAGCCACATCCACCATCTGCCGGTCGGCGACCGAAAGCCCGTGCATCCTGGAGGTTGGTTCGAGCTTCATGTCGAGCGCCCCGAGCACCTCCCGGGTCCGCTGGTACATGGTCTTCCAGTCTACCCAGCCCGACTTCCCTTTTTTCGGCTCGGCTCCGACGAAAATGTTCTCGGCCACCGTCAGGTCGGGGAAGGCCAGCGGCTCCTGATGGATCAACGCGATGCCGAGCGCGCTTGCATTCTGCGGATTGAGGATCGAGGTGACCTTCCCGTCCACCTCGATACTTCCACGGACAGGCTGGTAGATGCCACCGAGGATTTTCAGCAAGGTCGACTTGCCGGCACCGTTTTCCCCTATCAGCGCGCAGATTTCGCCCGGGTAAAGGCTGAGGCTCGCGTCGCGGATGACGTTCACGCTCTCAAAGGACATGCTCAGGCCTGTTATGCGAACCAGCGGATTCTTCGTCATTTCACTCAGAACAGCTTGGCGAGGTTGACCTTGTTGACATCGTCCCCTCCGTCCTCCAGCCCCAAAACGCTTTCGTCGATGTCCCGCGCAATGCTTCCGGCCTCATCGTAGATTGCAAGAACGTTTTCCAGCGGGGATCCGGGCTGTATCGCATGCGACGGTCCCAGGAACAGGCCGCCCTTTGGGAAAAGGTCGAGCCTGCGCCGTACCTCCTTCCTGACATCGGCCGGGCGCCCGAATGCAATCTCGCCCTGCACGTTGAGGGATCCCTGGAATACAAGGCGGTCGCCGAATCTCTGTTTGAGATTGCCGATGTCCATGCCCGGCGTCGTGGGCTGCACGACGTCCTGCACGTCCAGGCCGATCTCGATGAGACGCGGCAGAAAGGAATCCACCGTTCCGCACATGTGCATCATCACCCGGGCGCCATAGCCATGGGCCATTTTCATGTACTGCGCGTAACGCGGGGCGAAATACTTTTCGAACAGCGTGCTGCTTATCATCGGACCCAACTGGTTCCCCAGGTCCTCGCCGATGTGCACGAAATCGATGAGTCCGTCGGCGGCTTCGAGGGCCCTCCGATGCATCTCGTAGTAGAAGTTGAAACGTGCCGAGAACAACTCGTTGAATACCTCGTTGTCGTCAACCAGGTCCATCAGGACTTCTTCCATCCCGCGGGCGCGCGAAATGCTGTTGATGAAATCGAAGTCACCGGCCCCGCCGTAGCAGACGGCGTATTCCCCGCGCAAGGCCTGGCATTGGTCCCTGATGGTAGAGTAGTCGAACCAGTCGGCGGACGGGAAATGTGAGCGGTCGAGCTTCGCAAGGTCCGAGACGCCCGCATACGGCTTGTACACGGACTCCATGTACCTGCCGCCGCCGAACTGCACGTAGGCGTATCTCTCTCCCCAATATCCCTCGAAGCTGCCGTCATCGAATTTTGTGAGCTCCGGCCCCACGTAGCGTGCCTCCACGTACCTGAAGTCGTCGCCCAGGACCTTCAGGAGCTGGTTCATGTTCCTCAAGCCGAAGTGATCGATGAGCATCTGATTGATTTCCGGAGTGCCTTCGTGCTTTATCGGAATTCTGTCGTACCCCTTCCTTTCATAGGCGCTGAGGACACGTTCCCTGGAGTTCATACGAGTACCTTCCTTGATCCACTGCTGCGCCGTCTCCCAATGGTTGTAGAAGCGGACGCTTCGATGAGGGGCGATGTTCCGTTCGTCATTGCAGCGGAAGCTCTGCCGGGAGGACGGCCTCCGGCTCGTCGTCGAAGGTCAGGGTATTCGACCTCGCCGCGTCCGTGGATTTGCGGACGATAAGGCGGCTCTTCATGACGATCTGCCTTTTCTCGATCCGCTTTTCATCGATGGCATCGATGATGATCGCGGCGGCACGGCGGCCGAGATCGCTGATGGGTTGGGCAATTGTCGTGAGAGACGGCTCGATGATCTCGCAGAGGGAGATGTTGTCGAAACCGACGACCGCGACGCGTCCCGGGATGTCGACGCCCTGACCGTTGAAGAACTTTATCGCTCCCACTGCCATGAGGTCAGTCGCGGCCATGAGCGCATCAACGGGGAGCCCTCGTGCAAAAAACCATTTGGCGGCCTGGTAGCCCGAGCGCATGGAAAAGTCCGCCTCGCACACGAGGGACCCGTCGAAAGGAATCCCGCAGTCCGCGAGACCCTTCTTGTAGCCCTCGAAGCGATCATGCGTTGCAGGGAGCCTGTTCGGGCCGGTGATGTAGCCAATGCGGCGCCGCCCCGTTGAGACAAGATAGGAAACAGCCTCCGCGCTTCCTTCATATCCGTTGGTCACGACGTAGGAGATCGGCTCGTCCTTCACCAGGGGGTCCATCACCACGACCGGCATCTTTGCTGCCAGCTCCACGAGGAAGTCGATGTCGCGCTGGATCCTGTTGTAGCTGCACAACACGATCCCGTCGATCTGGCGTTTCACCATTTCATTGATGCAGTCATATTCCGTCAGCGCGTTTGCGTCGGTGTTCGCAAGATGGATCAGGTAGCCGCGCACCCGCGCGTATGCCTCGATGCCGCGGAGGAGCTCGGAATAGAAGGGATTGCTGTAATCTGGAATAATCATTCCGATGGTTCTCGTCCTGCTGGTCCGCATCCCGCGCGCGAGAAAGCTTGGAGAGTAGTTGAGTGCCAGAATGGCCTGGCGGATTCTTTCCGCCGTCCTGACGTTGATAGGTCCGAGACCGTTCAGGAATCTTGAGACGGTGGTCTTCGATACTTGGGCTCGGTGTGCCACGTCATGTATTGTCGCCATGATTTTACGTGTATCTATTCAATGGAATCGTTACCCGCTCCTGATTGAATAACCGGCACCCCCATTTGTCAAGCTTTTTTTCAGACTGCTACGCGACGACCAGGAGGATCTAATGCTTCGCTACTTGCCAAATAGCCCATGTCCGGTTCTATTTCTTGACATTTTTGCTAACATGGAATTACCTTCTGATGGGAACGATACCATGGCGCGGGGGTTCGACATGAATGCCACCACGGCAGGCTTTATCAACTCGACCAGCTTGCTGGACGACCCGGTTGCGTTGCGAGCACGCGCTGCTGAAGAGGGATATCTGTACTTCAAAGGGCTGCTGCCACAAGAGCTGGTGCTCGAGCTGAGGCGCCAGATTCTGGGGGTTTGCAGGAAGCACGGCTGGGTCGATCCGCAGTCCGACTTGATGGATGGCGTCGGGAACAAGGAGGCGATAAAGGGCCTTTTTGACAGGAACGAAGCCAAGCGAGGTGTCGGCATTTCCCTGGAGGCATATACAGATGTCCAGCGACTGGAGTTGTTTCACAGCCTCCCGCATCATCCGAAATTGATCTCCGTGTACCGCATGCTGGTAGGCGATCGTGTCCTCCCGCATCCGCGGAATATCGCCAGGATAATGCTGCCGGACTCCCGGCTGGCCCCTACGCCGCCCCACCAGGACTACATCCATATCCAGGGAACCGAGAAGGTGTGGACCTGCTGGTTTCCCCTGGGTGACTGCCCCCGACAGCTCGGCGGTCTCTGCATTCTTCGCGGCTCTCACAAGGAGGGGCTGCTGCCTGTCAAAGCGGCAGATGGCGCGGGTGGATTGGAAGCATGGCTCTGCAACAACGAGCACGAGTGGCTGGAGAATGACTATGAGGCGGGAGACGTCCTGACCTTTCCCAGCTATACGGTACACAAGTCGCTGCCGAACACGTTGGGAAATCTCATTCGATTGTCCTGCGACTACCGGTTCCAGTCCGCCGTGGATGACATCGAACCCAACTCCCTGCAGCCGCACTACCAGGTGACCACGTGGGAAGACATCTATGCTGGCTGGCAGAACCCGAAGATACAGTACTACTGGAAGAACGAGCAGTTGTCCTTTTCCGAGTGGGACGAGTCCATCCGGTGGCAGAAGGTCGACATCTGCTGAGGCGCTACCGCACGGGCACCAGGCCGGTGGTTTCCAGGAAGCGCGCATATCTCCTGTTCCAGCTTCGAGTCTCCGCCGGCTGAAACTTCTGAACGGGGAAAGCTCGTCGTATCACGGACCGGGCCTCCGCGAGAGATGAAAGAACACCCGCGCCAATTGCCTGCACGGCGATATTGCCTATCGCTGTCGCCTCCACCGGTCCGGTGAGGAGAGGAAGATTGGTGGTGTTCGCGGTGAACTGGTTCAACAGGCTGTTCGCGGCGCCGCCGCCGACCGTGTAGATCGCCTCGACCTCGGCCGCCGAGGCCCTGATCAACTTCTCTATCGTGTACCGGTACTTGTGCGCAAGGCTTTCGAATACAAGACGGGCAAGAGCGCCGATGTCGTGGCGGGAGATTTCAGCGCCTCCCGCAATCGCGTGTGCCGCGACAACCTCGGCGATCATGTCTCTCGGGTTCAGAAAGCGGTTGTCATCGGGATCGATGAATACCATGGGGTCACCCGCGGCCGAGGCGGCGTGCACGATGTCGTCGAAGGTCGCCTGTGTCCCTTCCCGTCTCCATACTTCCCGGCACTGCTGGATGATCCAGAGTCCCATCACGTTCTTGAGGTAGAGCGTCTTTCCGAATGCACCGCCGGAATTGGAGACGTTCATCTGGAAGCTCTCGTCGTTCAGGACCGGGCTCTCGATTTCCAGCCCCACGATGGACCAGGTTCCCGAGCTGATGAATGCCGTTCTGCCCGCGTCCGACGGCACCGCAACCGCGGCGGAGGCGGTGTCGTGTGTCGCGGGCAGAATCACCGGCGCCGACACTCCGGTTTCCTGCGTGATGCCGGGCTGCACCTCCCCGAGCACGACGCCCGGTTGGACGATGCCGGGAAACAGGGTCGTGGGAATGTCGAAGCGTCGGCATACCTCCCGGTCCCACGTCCCCTCGTTCACATTGTAGAGCTGGGATATCGACGCCAGCGTGAACTCCGATGCTTTCTGCCCGGTGAGATAGTAGTGAAACAGATCCGGCATGAACAATACGGTGTCAGTGATCTCCAGCGCGGGGTCACCCGCTCTGCGCGTGGCCACCAGCTGATTGAGCGTATTGAACACGAGGAATTGAATCCCATTCCGCTGGTAGAGGGCGTGGTTGCCGAAATCGCGGTCGATGATTCCGGCAATTCCTTCTGTGCGGGAGTCACGATAGTGACGGGGAAGACATACCAGGTCGCCATTGCGGTCCAGTTGGCCGAAATCGCACCCCCACGTGTCGACCCCGATGCCGTCAGCGGCCGCCCCATACTGCTGGCGGTAGACGCCGAGACCTGCAAGCAGCTCCCGGTACAGCGCGGGAAAATCCCAGTACACGTGACCCCGAAGCGTCACGGGGTTGTTGGGAAAACGGTGGATCTCGCGAAGCGTGAAGGCGCTCTGCGAAACCTCGCCGACGACCGCGCGGCCGCTCGTGGCGCCGAAATCGAACGCAATGAATCGACCCTTCCTGCTCATGTGTCTCTCTCCTCCAGGGCGTCAGTGTCCAGCGGATACCGGCCGAGCTCTTTCCGCGCCTCCAGAAATACCCTGTACAGCGCGGGATCGACACCTGCATGAATCGAGTTGCTCGACGAGATGATGTAGCCGCCGCCCGTGCCGGCGGCGCGAATACAGGCCTTGACGGCGGCGCGAACTTCGAGCGGGGACCCCGCGACCAGTGTCTTCACGCAATCGACGTTGCCTTTGAGCGCGACCCTGCCGCCGTACCGGGACTTCATTGTCTTCAGGTCCATTCCCGCGCGGGGCTCGATCGGATCAATGCAGTCGATTCCGGATTCCACCAGGTCATCCATAACGGGCATGATGTCGCCGTCGCTGTGCTTGATGACCAGGAATCCGAGGGCCTTGAAGTTCTGCACGAGCTGCCGGAAGTGCGGGTACACTGACTGGCGATACATCTCCGGGCTGATCAAGAGCCCATCTGTGCCGGCAATGTCGTCACCGACCACGATGATTTGCCCGCCAAGCTGGCGAACGTTGGCGGCAAGACGAGTGTTGTAGTCGACCGAGACCCGCATGAGCTCCTGGATAAGCTCCGGCTCGGAGTAGAACCCGGCAAGAAAGTCCGAAAAGCCCATCAAGTCACGCGGCTGGGAGAAGACATCCCGAAGCCTGATGATGACCGCCCGCTCTTCGCCGAAGCGGTCCATCGCTGCCTTGATGCTGTCGAACCGATACTCTGCATCAGGGTCCGGGACTGCCAGGCCCGCCAGATCCTCTTTCGTCCTGATAGGGTGTCCTACCGCATTGGGGTACTCGTCCCACGAGACCCTGGTGATACCCCATTCGTCCTTGTAGTACCTGCTGTCGATCGTCACCTTCCGCATGTCGGTGTCCACCGCGATCCCGTCGATGTCCATTGTTTCGATGAAGTCCAGCTCGGATTCCAGGCCGGTCATGGCTCGCCGCACGCCGGGGTTGAGAATCCATTCGAAGTGGGGTACCAGGTCGGGTTCCTGACGCGCGAGTGCCGCCAGGACGCGTTCCTTTGGTGTCATTCGATCAGCCTCCGCCGAGCGTGTTGATGCCGCTATCCATCCGCTCTTCAGCGATCTTCTCCGCGTACCCGCTCCGATGGTATGCAGCCAGTGGATCCACCTCCCGACCCATTTCGGTTCTCACTTTGGCGAGCAGGGGACGCACGTCGGTCTCGAAGGCATCCATGACGATGCGATTGGCGCGCAGGACGTCACCGGCCTGTTGGGCCTGGCGTAAGGAGGGGCGATCGACTATCAAGGCCTTTGCGTAGGCCGTTTGCGTGTTCATGAGGGATGTGATGATGCCTTCGATGCTCGGCTCAATGTTGTGGGACTGATCGAGCATATAGGTGATATCGGGCGCCGCCTCATCGTATTCCGCATCCACGATCTGATCGTAGATGAGGAACAGCTCGAGAGGATTCAACGAGCCTGCAATGAGATCGTCGTCGGCGTACTTTCGCGAATTCAGATGGAAGCCGCCGAGTTTCTTCTCATCGAGAAGGATCGCGATGATGTGCTCGATGTTGGCTCCCGGAAGGTGATGTCCGATGTCGACAAGCACCTTTGCGCGCTCGCCCAGGCGTGACGCGACCATGAAGGACATACCCCAATCCATCAGGTCGGTCGTGTAGAACGAAGGCTCGAAAGGCTTGTACTCGATGAGCAGCGTCATGTCCGGATCAAGGGCGTCGTAGAGGGCGGCAAGCCCCTCGAACAGCCGCTTCTTGCGGCCGCGGAGAGAGTCCTGGCCGGGGTAGTTCGTGCCGTCAGCCAGCCAGATCCCGATGGAGGTGGATCCCATCTCTCGGGCGATCCGCACGCACTGCGCAAAGTGCTCGCTGGTTCTCCGGCGGACGTCGTCGAACGGGTTGCAGACGCTTCCGAACCGATACTGCTGTCCCATGAAGGTGTTGGGATGCACGGTGCCGATCCTCAGGCCCTTCTCTGCCGCATACTGGCGGACCGGCTCGAATCGCCCGTCGTCCGTCTTGTCCCAGGAAACGTGACTCGCCATTATCGGGCTGATGCCGACGACCCGATTGATCTCCGCGCAGTCGTCGATCTTGTGCCAGATGGACTGCGCGGCGCCCCTGTTGCGAAACGTACCATAGCGGGTGCCGGAATTGCCGACGGCCCAGGAAGGCAATTCGATTTTCTGCCGGGTGAGCTTGCCAAC
>JBKQPS010000016.1:0-3969 GCA_052144915.1 Spirochaetia bacterium
TGCCGTCCCCGCCCAGGGATATGGCGAGATCCACGCCGTTCAGGCCTTCCCCCGTCACATGGGAAGAGAAGTCCAGGGATACCGTCTCTATGCCGCGGGACTCGGTGAGATCCCGGATGGAGCGAACGACACGCTGCACATCGTCCTTGCGTGAGTTGATAACAAGAAGTACTTTCCGAATGTCGCCCTGCTTGCGCGGCATGTGGACCCTACTATAGTTGCGCCGCCTGCGGGTGGCAAGGCGCCTTCGGGATCGGCCTCTCTCTCAAGGAAGCGTGGACAGCACGCGGCAGACCGCCTCCACGTCGCGCTTTCCCAGCGTGGGATAGAGGGGGAATAGAAGACAGCGCAGCGCCAGGGAGCGGGCGTTGCCGCAGTGCGCCGCCGGTGATTCTTCCAGCGCCGCGATGGTGCCCGAGAAGGCCGGAGCCGAATCCACGTTCTTCTTCAGGGCATAGCTCCGCACGTCCTTCATCCCGTCGGACAGGGCCACGGGGAACGACGAGAGCACGGGTTCCGCGTCCGTTTTCTGCGCGAGCGAGACGTGCCGCGACTTCATGAGGGCCTGCGCATACGCCGCGGCGACCTCGCGCCGCACCGCGGCGAAACTCTCCAGGGCCGCGATCTGGGCGATCCCGAGCGCCGCGTTCATGTCGGCCAGGGGAGAATACAGGGGAGAACTTTCCTGGATCCTCTTCAGGGCCGCCGCGGTTGCGCGCGACCGCCCGAGGACGAGCGCGCCGCCCCCGCAGGTGATGATGCTTTCCGGGTCCATCGAAAGCAGGCAGGCATCCGCCGTGCTCCCGCAGGCGGCCTCGCCCCTTTTCCCGCCCAGCGCCTGCGACGCGTCCTCCAGGATCGGAAGACCGAGCGGCCGCAGGGCTTCGACATCCGCCATGATCCCCAGGGTGTGGGGGACCATGATCGCCTTCGCGCCGTTCTGCGCGAGGGCGGCCGCCTGACCGGGATCGATCGACGCCGACTCGGCCCCCACGTCTGCGACGAGAGGGACCATCCCCTTGTCCAGGAGGACGCGAAGCCACAGCGCGGGAGCCAGGGCGGGCAGGATCACCGCATCACCCGATGAGAGCCCGAGTGCATCCAGCGCGACAGACACGGCGAGGTACCCGTTGGCAAGCGACACCCCGCCCGCGTGCCCGAGGAAGTGGCAGGCGCGGGAGGTGAGCTCTCGCGATATCTCCCCCGGGCCGAGCTGATCCGAGACGATGCAGGACAGGACGCTCCCCATATCCTTGCGTCTCACCGTTGGCCGGAAAACTGGTACTGCCATTCCGCGTATTGGGCGCCGGACGGTGGGATTTGTCAACGCCCCGGCTGCGGAAAACCTCCTCTGCCGAGCAACGGCACGAACCGACAGCCGATGCTGGCGCGAAAGGAAAGGGAGGAGCCGAGCTTCCGGCCGACGACGAGCTCCTGGGCACCGCGGATGTCACCGACCGGAAGGACGATTACACCGTTGTCGGCCAGCTGGTCACGGAAGGCCGCGGGCACCTCCGGGGCGGCTGCCGTGACGATGATTCCGTCGAACGGCGCCTTCTCGGGCCATCCCTCGCTGCCGTCCCCGGTGCGCACGGTGATGTTGGAATAGCCCAGCGCGGCGAGAGTTCCCCGGGCACGGACGGCAAGCTCGTCGATCCGCTCGACGCTGAAGACCTCTGCGCACAGCTCGGCCAGGATCGCCGTCTGGTAGCCGCTGCCCGTGCCGACCTCCAGGACGCGCTCGCCGCCGCGCAGCTCCAGGGCTTCCGTCATGAATGCGACGATGTACGGCTGCGAAATGGTCTGTCCGTACCCGATGGCGATCGGGTGGTCATCGTAGGCGGCCGCGCGGCCCAGAGCAGGCACGAACAGGTGCCGGGGGACGCGCCGCATGGCCGAGAGGAGGCGCGGGTCACGCACGTCCCGGGACTCCACCTGCAGCCTCACCATCCTGTCCGCCGCAGGGTTCTGATCGGCCGGGGTGCGCACGGGGGCGGCCGGGCTCAGAAAGCGACGAGGACCGGCAGCTCGCTCCTGCGGATCAGATGCGAGGCGGTCGAGCCGAGCAGGTAATCGCGGATCTTGTGGCGGCCGTGGGCGCCGACCAGGATGAGGTCACTCGCTTCCCGCCGGGCCACGCGCGGGATCGTGTCCACGGGCCGGCCCGCTTCCATGAGCAGGCGGTAGGGAATGCCATGAGTACCGAGGTACCCCAGCTCGGTGTCGTAGGGGAAGCTCTCCTCCATCTCCTCGGTGACCGTGAGGACGACGATCTCCTCCCAGATGCTGCCGAACGCGTTGACGCAGAACTGGAGCGCGCCCTCGGCGACGGGGCTCCCGTCATAGGGGAAAAGAACCTTCGTCGGAGATCGAAACGCCACGGGGCAGACCAGCACGGGGCGCGGGGACGAGCGTACCACGTCCTCCGTGGTGGAGCCGACGATGGCCCGTTCGACGTGGGCGTTTTCGCCCTTCTGGCCCATCACCAGGAGATCGCCGGACCGGGCCTCTTCGGTGAGAACGCCCGAGGGGATGCCCTCCCTCACGACGGAAACCATCGGCACCTTGACTCCGTCCGCGTCCCTCTTGCACAGGAGAAGGCATTTTTCCGCGAAGGAGCGGATGTCCTGGCGGACCTTGTCGTAGAAACCCTTGAGGCCCGGCTCGGGGGGGATGTAGACCCTTTCGAAACCGTAGTCGAAGTGACTGGCAGTGTAGATTATCGGAAGATCCGTCTTGCGTGAGTCGATGACGAAAACGAGCTTGACCTCGCCTTTGACCCTCCGGGCGAGGTCCAGGGCATACTGGAATGCCGTCAGGGAATTGAGCGAACCGTCAATACCCGCGACGACCTGCCCGATCACGGCCCGCCGGTCTCCCCGCCAGCCGCGGGCTTGCCCATGAGGCTTGAGTCCTTCGCATGCAGCTTCGAAAGCTTGTATTGCTTCAGCAGGAGCCGGATGGCGTCATTGATGCCCTCCGTTCGATTTGCGTAATATCCTTCCCGGACCATTTCATCCAGCCCTTCGAGGAGCTCGGTCGAGGTTTCCACGTACGTCTTCGACACTGCCAACCCTCCCTCTCGCGCGCTGAGCGGATACTACCCCTCCCCACAGCCGAAATCAAGCTCGAACTTTTGCCCCTCCGCACTGCCTCCTACGGAAGAACACGGGCAGGAAGCCGCTCCACCTGGCCGCGCGGCGCCAGCTTCCATTGTTCATACACGGCGGCGAACCACCCCGATTCAAGGCACGACCGGAGAAACCTGTACAGCGCCTGGGAACAGCGCCGGGCGTTCCGTCGAAACTCCCGCAGCGCATCCTCGTCCCCGAGGTCGGAGACGATGCGGATGCTCATCGGCGGAATCCGGGCCCGCAGCGCCGCGACGAAGACGCCGGCAGTCTCCCAGCTGGAAGCGATTGCGCCGCTCACCGCCTGGAGGGACTCCCGCACCTGGGCGGACTGGATGAAGAACTCCCCACACGCCTGGATGCCGGTCCGCGCGTGCATGCCGCAGTCCTTGCCCAGCTCCGTGAATGCACGGACGAGCTTTTGACCCTCGCGGCGCGGGAACAACTCGATGACAGACGGCAGCTTCATCTCCGGGATGATCCGGTGCGGGAGCCCGTATCCGGAGATGTCGTATTCGAGGCAGGACATGCCCAGCACGATCGCGTTGACGATGAGGTCACCATCCAGCGCGCCGCACGTCCCCGTATCGGCAACAAGGTCGGGCTGGAAGCTGCCGATGGCCGCGACGGTGGCCGCGGCCGCCCGGGCCTTCGCGGGCCCGGTTTCCACGGCCATGATGTCCACGTTTCCCACTGCTCCCCTCGCGATGCGGCACCCGAGAACGCTTTGGGAGTCGCGCAGAGACAGCGCGGTACGGCAACTCGTGTACTCCAGGGGGATAGGGCAGACGAGAAGGAGGCGCACCCAGACCTCCGGGATTGTTTTAGGAAAAAAATG
>JBKQPS010000017.1:0-27003 GCA_052144915.1 Spirochaetia bacterium
ACAGTTCCCCTGCCTCCTGCACGCCCGTGGGCGTCACGCAGAGCTCTTCCTGGACTTCCCGGATGGCGCCCTGGAGCGCGGTCTCTCCGGGCTCGATCCTGCCGCCCGGGCCGTTGACCTTGCCGGCGCCCAACCCGGTCTTCTTGTCGATGAGCAGGATGTGGCCGTCGCGGAGAACAAAGAGAAGCGTCGCCCTTTCACTCGGGCGCCACGCGCCCCAGGCGATTTCCCGGACGAGGCTGCGCGGGCTGTCGGGCTGCATGCGGTGAACGTACCCGATCGCGCACCGGGGTGCAACAGCGCCAAATATCACAGCGATATCGGGGCCGGCACATTTTCGTTGCATTCACCCGGATGCGGGTTTATACTGGCGCCGATGAATTACATTCATCACTGAAGGGGATCGTGAGAAGCAGGAACCTCCCGATGGAGGTAGAGGACTCTCGAGGAGAGCAACCCCGCCATGCGCCTCTCGCGTCCCCTTCCCCTTTTTTCCGGACATGATTCCATCCATGGAAAGGCGCAGCGGAGCCCATTTGCCCGAAACGAGCGCCGAGTAATAGATTTACACAGGTTCCTGCGAACCGATCCAGGAGGTGTCATGAAAACCAGTTTCATTCGCTCGCTCATCGCTCTCACCGTCGGCGCGTTCATCTGGTCAAGTGCGGCGGGGCCCGCGCTTGGCGCACAATCGCTCGACTCGTACTGGGCATCCACCGGCAAGAGCTACCCGGCCGGCGCTCAATTCAGCGGTCCCATGCCCTGGGCGGCTGGGCAATACGTGGTGATTGGCTCCACGTCGAACAAGACCCGCGCCGCGGTCTCCCGGACCCTCCTCGTGCGACAGGAGCAGGGAGGCTGGGTCATAGAAACCTCGACGACAAGCGCCAAGGCGCCGGCGAAGATCACGCAGATGCTGGTCACGGGCTTCGACCAGGCCGTCGCGAGCGGCGATGTCTCGGGACTCGACCTCGTCTGGATCAAAATGCTCGACAAGAACGGAAAAGTGACGACTCTACAAGGCGCCCAGCTGGGCATGATGAAGGGGCTCTACAAGTCGGCGTATGAAAACATGGTGGTGAAGAAGACCGGCTACGCGGACGGCGGCGCCATCGAGGTGCCGGCGGGAACTTTCGCGGGAACCAGCATGATCAAGGCTTCGACGAAGGTCATGATGTTCACGGTGGACACCCAGTCATGGATGCACCCCGCGGTGCCGATCAGCGGCATGGTGAAGAGCACCACGACCGACGGGAAGAACGTCTCCGAGCTGCTCTCCTTCGGATTCGACGGCGTGCCCCAGATGCCGCCGGGCTGAGAGGAGACTGTCGAAAGACCGGTCCTTCCTCACTTTCCCGCGAGCCCGATGATCCGGGGGATGACGCTGGGCGAAAAGAGCCGTCTTCCTGACACGACCTGCAGCACCGCGACGAGGGAGACCAGGAACAGAAAGACGCTCCGGGAAATCTGCGGCTGAAGCCCGCCCACGAGCAGGCCGGAGAGAAGGAAGGCCGCGGCGCCTGACGCGGCGATGAGCGCCAGGGATGCGGTCCAGCCGGCCGCGAGAGGAAGGAGTGATCCGCCCCCGAACAGGCGCGCCTCGATGTCGAATCCAAAACGCAACCCCGTGCTCCAGGCCACCAGGAGCGCGGCCAGTGCGCTCACGGCGATGCGCAGCGGCAGGCGGGCGCGTTCCCCCGCCTGGGAGATTCCCATGCAGGCGGCGGCGATGACGAGCAGGTCGATGGAGGGGAGCAGGAGGGAACGGAAGGGCGAGGCGGGAGAGAACCCCGGCAGGTTCACCAGGATGTCGAACAGGAGCAATCCCGCGAGCAGCGCGAGAATCGAGCGCCGGGTCGGCATTCCTCAGCGCGCCGGGGCGCGGAGAATCTTCAGGTACATTGCCTTCGCGTCGCCCGGGGCGTAGAAGTCTTCCAGCTCGGCGATCTGGGAGTAGCCCCGCGCCAGGTAAAAGGCTCGCGTGGGGATGTAGAGCGGCCGGGCGGAAGTCTCGATGTATACACGGGTGCCGCCATACGAGGCGATTGCTTCCTCGGTCTGCTCGAGAAGCTGCGTGCCCAGGCCTTTGCCCCGGTAGTCTCCCGACACGACGATCCAGTACAGGTCGTAGCTCTCCCGCGTGCAGGCGATCGGCCCGAAGCTCGTGTACCCGACCGCGCGGCCGTCCTGCTCGGCAAAAAGGAAATGGTACCCGCAGCGCGGACCCTTGACGAGCCGGTCTTCGACGAGCTCGACCGCCGTGTCCACCTCCTCGGGGTAGAAAAAGCCCGTCGACTCGGTGATCTGCCGGACCGCCTCGAGATCTCTCTCCGTGACGGCGGCGCGAAAGCCGACCTTCGTTGTGTTCATGTGGAGCTCTCCTGCGGCATGTCGGCCGCTCCTGTGGCATGTGCGGCCGCTCCTGGCGGCATTTGCGGCCGCTCCTGCGGCATGTGGGGCCGCTCCTGCGGCATGTGGGGCCGCTCCTGGCGGCATTCGCGGCCGCCTTTGCGCGTAGCTTCTGCAACGATCCGGCGCACCACTTCTTCGATGGAAAGCCCGGCGCGTGCCGCGGCCGCAATGAACCCGGCGTCCGGCGAGATGCAGGGATTGGTGTTGATTTCCAGCACCCACGGACGGCCCGCGCCGTCCACGCGGAAGTCCACCCGCGCGTACCCGCGCAGCTCGAACTCCCTCCAGCACTTCGCGCTGATGGATAACAGGGTCTGCAGCAGGGGCTCGTCCTGCTTTGGAAACTCGAACCTGCGCGGCGTGTTGGCGTATTCGAAGGATCCCTCGTCCCACTTCGCCCTGTAGCCCACCATTTTCGGCTTGCCCGCGGGAAAGCGGATGAACTGGATCTCGGCAGGCGGAAGGCTCTGGGGCTCCCCGTCCTCCGCCCCGCCCAGCAGGGCGAGGTTGAACTCCCGGCCCTCGACGTACTGTTCCACGAAGAGGTGGTCGATGCGCTCGATGCGCGCCCGGCGCGAGATCTCTTCCGCCAGGGCATCGTGCGTGGCGGCCACCGAGACGTCATCGAGTCCGACCGAGGCGTGCTCCCAGGCGGATTTCACGATCCACGGCGGGGGAAATGACGGTGCGGCGCTCACCGCCGCCGCTGCGGGCGCCCACGGAGGGGTGTCGATGCCGGCCGACGTGAGAATCTTTTTCGCAAGCAGCTTCTGGGACGTGAAGAGGATCGCCTCGCTCGGGGCGCCCGTGTAGGGGATGCCGAGGCTGTCGAGGAGCAGGGGCGCCAGGGCAATCATGCTTCCCCTGCCGTCGATCGTCTCCGCCAGGTTGAAAGCGACCAGGGGCTTCTGAGCGCGAAGGACGTGCGCTGCTTCTTCGAGATTCAAGGTGATCGGCACGTCGAGGGTTCGATACCCCAGTGACCGCAGGGCCGTGCCGACGACCTGCGCCTGGACGAGGACATCCTTCTCATCCGCGGCCGCGGAGTCACTCACGCGGCCGTGCACGATGGCGACGGGCGGTAGTCTCATGCGGAAAAAAGCGCCGCGCCCTTCGGGGGAGCGGCGCGGTTCGTTTTCATCCGGCCCGCTCTTTGGCGGCTCCCGGGGGGTCCGGGTAGCGGAAATGCAGCCCCTGGTAGTTGCGCAGCACAAGCTCGTCGCCGTCCCGGCCGACCAGGTACTCCGGGAGCAGGGGGATCTTGCCGCCTCCCCCGGGGGCATCGATCACGTACGAGGGCACCGCGTATCCCGACGTGTGCCCGCGGAGACCCTGGATGATTTCCAGCCCCTTCTGCACCGGGGTTCGAAAATGGCTCGATCCGAGGATCGGGTCGCACTGGTACAGGTAGTAGGGCTTCACGCGCGCCTTCAGCAGACCGTGCATGAGCCTCTTCATGGTGTCCACCGAGTCGTTGATCCCCGCCAGCAGCACCGTCTGGCTCCCCAGGGGGATCCCCGCGTCCGCCAGGCGTGCGCAGGCCTCGGTCGTCTCCAGGGTAAGCTCGTCCGGGTGGGTGAAATGGATGCTCACCCACAGCGGGTGCGCGCGTTTCAGCACCCGCGTCAGCGACGTCGTGATCCTCTGGGGCATGACGACGGGAACCTTCGTGCCGATGCGGAGGAACTCCACGTGCGGGATCCTTCGCAGCCGGGAAAGCAGCCAGTCGAGCTTCTCATCGGAAAGCGTCAGCGGGTCGCCGCCGGAGAGCAGAACATCCCGCACCTCGGCGTGCGCATCGATGTAGGCGATTGCCTGCTCCCACTGCGACTGGAAGAAGATGCTGCTGCTGTCGGGGTTTTCCACCATGCGCGACCGCGTGCAGTAGCGGCAATTGGAGGCGCACGAATTGGCCACCAGGAACAGCACCCGGTCCGGATAGCGGTGCACGATGCCGGGCACCGGGCTGTCGTTGTCCTCTCCCAGGGGATCCTCGGCTTCCCCGGGAGACCGGAGATACTCGTCGGTGACGGGGATCATCGTCCTTCGCAGCGGCTGCTCCGCGTTGTCCGGATCAAGCAGGCTGAGGTAGTACGGCGTGATGGCGAAAGGCAGTGGGCCCGTGTGCCTCTGGACGGCCGTGCGCTCGTCGCCCGTCAGCCGCACCACCCGTTCCAGCGCCTCGAGAGAGCGCACGCGGTTGCGCAGCTGCCAACGCCAGTCGCACCACTCGGCGGTGGTAGCCAGCGGAAAGTGCCGTGCGCGGAACTCTTCGGATCGGGTCGAGGCGGGAAACTTGAGGGGAACGGATGCCGCTTTCTTGACTGGTCGGGAAAAGGACGTGAAGGAAGGGATCGTAGCCCGGATGCCGGCAAACTCGGCAAAATCCTGGACTACGGGCATGGTACCTGGAGGTTCTGCCTCCTCAGTGCTCTGCACCTTGGTTTCCATTTCTGCTGGGACTCCTCTATCTCATCTTTACGTCAGGACGGGGCCGCTTTCGCTCAGGCGTGTTCGGCGGGTCCCCTCCCTGTCGATTCTTCGTCCAATAAATACTACATGCAAAAAACAAATGCAAGAGGTTTCGCGTTCTCGCCGGCTGTTTTCGGCGCGGGGACCGCCGCAAACAGCTTCACTCCCGTCAAGTAGTGTGTCGGCAGCTTCGCGCGCGTTCTCCAGTGCCGCGCGAGGCGCGGGACGCACGCGCCTGCCCAGCGTCGAGGGGGGGGCTGCGCGCGGCTCGCCTCGGACTGCCGAATCAAGTATGCTGTGCGCCGGATGAGCAGGGACTTCCGCACTGACCTGGACACGAGCGGCCCGGAGGGCAACAAGGCGATCCTCGTCGGAGTCGAGCTGAAGGGCGCAACGGGCGCGTGGACCATGCAGGATTCGCTGGATGAGCTGGGGAGGCTCGCCGAGACGGCGGGCCTCGCGGTGGCAGGGGCAACCAGCCAGAAGCTCGCCCATCCCGACCCGCGCACGTGGATCGGCTCCGGCAAGGTTCAGGAGCTCGGTGAGCTGGTGGCGGCAAGCGATGCCCGGTACGTGCTCTTCGACGACGAGCTTTCCCCCGGCCAGCAGCGGAACCTCCAGGCGGCGCTCGGGGACGGGACACGGGTCATCGACCGTACCCGGCTCATACTCGACATCTTCAGCCAGCACGCGCAGAGCCGGGAGGGCAAGCTGCAGGTCGAGCTTGCCCAGTACCAGTACCTGCTTCCGCGGCTGGCGGGCATGCGGGTCGGGCTTTCCCAGCAGACGGGCGGCACGGGAGCCGGGGCCGTCGGGCTCCGCGGCCCCGGGGAAACACAGCTCGAGCTGGACCGCAGGCAGGCCCGACGGAGGATCGCGGCCCTCAAAAGCGGGCTGGAAGAGGTGAGGCTCCAGAGGCGCCAGCATCGCGCGCGCAGGGAGAGCTCCGGCCCACCGGTGGCGGCCCTGGTCGGCTACACCAACGCGGGCAAGAGCTCGCTGCTGAACGCGATCACGAGCGCCGGCGTCCTTGTCCAGGACAAGCTCTTTGCCACGCTGGACCCCATCACACGGAGGCTGGCGCTGCCGGGCGGCAGGGAAGCCCTTCTCACCGACACGGTCGGATTCATCCGCAAGATTCCCCACGACCTCGTGGCTTCCTTCCGCGCAACGCTGGAGGGAATCGAGGAGGCTTCCCTGATCCTGCACGTCGTGGACAGCTCCCACCCCCACCCCGCGGAGCAGATCGCGGCCGTGGACGGGGTCCTCGCCGGCCTGGATCTCTCCGCGACCCCCCGGCTGCTCGTGTGGAACAAGATCGACCTCCTCCCGGAGGAGAATGCGCCCCTGCCTCTCACCGGCCGGCACGAGCATGCCCTGGCCGTCAGCGCGAGGACCGGCAGGGGCGTGCCAGAGCTGCTGGTCAAGATCGAGACGATCCTCCGGGAAGGCCTGCGGGAAGTGCATGTGGCGCTCCCCTACAGCCGCTATGACCTGGTGAAGCTGGTCTACGAACAGGGATCCGTCACGGGAAAGAAGGACGGGCCGGAGGGCGTCATTCTCCAGGCCCTCGTTCCCTCGGCACTTGCCCGGATGCTCGCGCCGTTCGCCGTGAAAGAAGCCTAGCCGGCTCCTACGGGGCGGCAGCCCTGCGGCGGTAGTCCGCGTACGAGGTGAAAGATCCGTCCTTGCCGACGAAGAAGACGGCGTTGCGCGACCGCTTGGCCGCGTACAGGGCCTTGTCCGCCTTCTCCACCGCTTTCTGCAGCTCTGCGATTCCCGCGATGTCGGCAACGCCGATGGAAAGTGTGGCGCAGGGCTGTCCGCCGTCCGCTCCGACCCTCCGCACGTCCTGCATGCCGTCACGCGCGAGCACCCTCGTCTCCTGGGCAAAGCGCAGCCTCTCGGCGAGAATGATGCCCGTGTGCATGTCAGAAGGAACAACGATCAGAATTTCCTCCCCGCCGTAGCGCACGGCGAGATCTCCTTCACGGATGTTGTCGAGGATCATCCCCGCCGTCGCCTTCAGCACCTCGTCGCCCCTCGAGTGACCCAGGGAGTCATTGACCCACTTGAAGTGGTCGATATCGATCATCATGAGGGCGAGCGGGGTCCGGTTCCCGCGCAGCCGCTGGACCTTCCGGGGCAGCTCGTTCAGGAAGTAGTCCTTGTTCTTCAGGCCCGTGAGCGCGTCGAGATACTGCCCGGGGAAGGGTTCTCCCAGCGTCGCCTGGAGGGACTGATGCGCGTCCCGCACGCCCACGGTCTTTTCCTTGTTCCACACCGCGCGCTCCCCCGCCGCGGCGTTCACGATTCCATGGCCCGCCATCGCGGCGGGGCTTTTCGTGTCGTTCAGGAGGGAGTCGTACAGGTACGCCACGCCTCGGAACACGTCGAGAAAGGCAACCTGCGCTTTCTGGGGAACCGCCAGGACCGTCTCCCGGAACCGGGCCTCGACCCAGCGCTTTACCTGCCGGGTGACAGGGTGGTAGTCCACGGACCCCGGTCGGGCGGCGCCAATGAAATCCACGATGCCTTTCACCGCGAGATCCGCAATCACCTTCCTGCCCACGGGGTCCACGGCGCCGAGTGTCGTCTGGTTGAGCACCAACCCGGCCTCCGTGAGAAGAGTGGACAGCCGGGATGCCAGCTCATACAGCCGGGGTCCCTCGAAAAGCACCCGTTCCGTCGTGAGGTGGCCGAATCCCCGGATGGCCGCGTTGCGCAGCTGGTTGATCCGTTCCGCGATCGTGCGGGCGCGCTGGGTTTCCCGGAACATCGCCGCATACCGGGCATCCCCGCCGGTCTCCCGCGCGTACTCGCGCACCGCGTCCAGGTAGGGCTCGAAGAGCCGCGGGTACGCCTCGCGCCACTCGTCGCGCAGGGAGAGCAGGTCCGCGTGCAGCCCTTCGCGGCCGACCAGCTTTTCCAGCACCGCGGGATCCAGGGAGGAGAGCATGTCGTCGAGAAGGGAATGGATGACGAGCACGAGGCCCATGATGTCCTGGGCGGACATGCTCTCCATGTCCGCCGCCCGCGCCTGGAAGACCGTCGAATGGCTGAAGATCCTGTTCGCGAAATACGGCAGGACGAACTCGCCCTGCTCGATTTTCTCCAGGCCGGATTCGGGGAAAAGAGACGCGAGCATCGAGAGGGTGCCCTCGAAGCGGACGCCGAACTTCTCCGCCTTCTCCTGCTCCAGCCTCGCCAGCTCGCGTGCCTGTCTTTCCTGCAGCTCTTTTTCCCGCAGCTCGTCCATCCGGCGCTGCCATCCTGCCCAGGTGAGGATGTCGCCGTCCTGGATGCCGAGGAACTGCCGCACGGCCGCCTTCTTCCCGGGGGTCCGGTCCTCCTCGCGGTAGAACGCGGCGATCATCTTCAGGAGCGCCGGGTACATCTCGTGGGCGAACCTCCCGAGGTTCTGGAAGCAGGCGCGGAACAGGCCCTCCGCTTCCAGCAGCTCGCCCGCCGCGCGGGCACCCGGGGCGATCTCGAGGTTGACTTCCCGGGCCGCGTCGAAAAGGAGGACGAGCTTCTCCGGTTCCAACGCACCGGTGATGGCGATGAGCCGGCAGCCGTCCTTCACCACGCGCGCGAGGTCCGAAACCCGCACCTGAATGCGGGCGCGGAATGCGTTCCCGAGGTACTCCAGGCTCTTGCGCAGCATGTCGTACGGCTGGGTGAAGACGGAAAAGAACTCGACGGCGAACGGCTCCCGCGCGCGCAGCTTTGCCAGTATCTCCTCCGCCTTGTGCGACGGTGCACCCGCGTGACGCCGACCCATGAGGCGCCCCGCGCTCTCCCGCAGGGCATCGAGGGTGTCGACGAACGAAAGATTGTACGGGTTTCTTTTCTGGAATCCCCTCTCGTCCGCCAGGAGGGCGAGGAGCGCCCTGCTCACGAAGTCCGGCCTCGATGCGTCGAAGTGGCTCATGAAGTCTTCCAGGCGCTGGGGCAGGCGCGTGATGAGGTATCCGTTACGATAGGCGTATCGATTGATGCGCCGGCGCAGCCATTGAGGGACCGCGGGAAGCCAGTCCACGGCGCGCCTTCCCGGCTCGTCGCGAGGGCCGCCCGCAGACACGGACGCGGGAACGGATGCCGCGCGGCCTTCCCGTGCGCTGCGCCGCCGTTCCATTTCGCGAAGGATCCGCAGCCGTTCGGCGGTGGCACGGGAGCGTCTTCTCGCCTCCTCCTCGCCGTATCCCTTCTCGCGGAGGCTTCGATACACTTTTTCTATCTCCTCCGCGGGGACGCCCTGGCGCAGCAGGCCGTCTTTGAAGGTGTCTCTTTGATTGTCAGCGGAAGACATGCGGGGAAGTCACTCCTTTGTAATATGGAGAGTATATCATTCGGGGGGCGAATTGTTAGGCGGCACTCTCACACGTCGCGAGACATCACCTTCAGGGTCGTTCTCTCCTCCCACCCGATCGTCCGCCAGAAACGCTGCCCCTCGACGTTGTCCGCGAGGACGAAGAGATGGCACTTGCGAAGCCCGACCGACGCGAGGGCGGAAAGGCAGCGCTCCACGAGGCTCCGCCCGATGCCCGTCCGGCGCCGGGACTTCTCGACGGCGAGGTGATGGAGAAATCCGCGGCGGCCGTCGCTGCCGCACAGGACCGCGCCGACGATCTTCCCCTCCTCTTCGGCCACGAAGCTCAGCCCGGGGTTGCGTGCGAGGAAGGACGCGATGTTCCGGGGCTCGTCGGCCTGGCTCAGCCCGATCCCCTCCGTCCGTTTCCACAGCGCCCACGCCTCGTCGTAGTCGGCCATCGTGAACTCTCGTATCCGCGCTGCCATGCCACCGGTGTAGCGGGGGCCCGCCGATGCGTCAACCTCGGCAGGTTAAGCTACATTCGTGTATGGCACCTGGTCGTTTCCTACAATTATGTAGCAATATCCCGATCTCGAATTCCTCACCCCCTTTCCATGGCTTCCCTTTTTCTTTTCTCGTAAACATTTAGGAGCCAGATCAAGAATTCTTAAGATCTTCTTAAGGTTTGGCACAAAGCTTGCTTTTCGAGGGGCGACGGGGAATGGAGAAAGCCGCATGCGCGGCAGGGGATCGGCCTTCCCCAACGTCTTTGCAAAGGAGATGCACGTCATGGCTGATATTACAATGAACTCTCCCCTGGTGAAGCCCAAGCTCGGAATGATGGGCGCCAGCATGAACGCAATGGCCCTCATCGCCCCAGGGGCGTTCCTCTGGATCACCTACCAGCTGCAGGCAGCGGCCACGGCGCCCAGCGGCGCTTCCGTGGCGGCTGACATTTGGGCGGGTATCGTCGTCGCGCTCGTGCTCGCGTTTCTCACCGCGATCTCGTATTCGCAGCTTGCCAAACTGTATCCCGAAGCAGGCTTTGCCGGCGCGGTGTATTTTGCGGAAAAGGCCTTCCTCGAAAGGTCGGGAGCAAAGAGGGGGGCGCCGAACTCCATGGCCCGAATGGCAAAGCTCAGCACGGGCTGGGCGGCGCACCTGTTCTACTGGGTCTATCCGGGAGTCATGGTCGCCTTCATGGCGACCATGATCGGCTATATCTACAACCAGTTCACCGGAAAGAACCTGTCCATCCTGGAGCTCACACTCATAGGAGTCATCTTCAGCATCGTGACGGGCTACATCGCCTATCGAGGGATCACCGGCTCGACGTTCACCTCGATCGTCATCAACGTGATCCAGTGGGGCACGCTGATCATTTTCAGCGCCCTTGCGATCTTCTATCGCATCCACAATCCCCAGGCGGTGACCGCCGGCTGGACCTTCAGCGGGGCCTGGGACGTGATCAAACCCCACACAATGAACGGTGTGTTGATCCAGTCCACGATTGCCATCCTCATCCTCGTGGGCTTCGAGAGCTCCACATCACTGTCCGCGGAGACGAAGAACGCGAAAAGCACGATACCCAGGGCAATCATCATCTCCCTGATCGTCCAGGGGCTCCTGGCGTACCTCATCGAGTACTTTGCGACGGGGACCATGATCAGTGACAAGCTGACCGGCGTCGTCGACGGCAAAACCGTGACCGGCATGGACGCGGCCGCGGCATCGGGGGCGCCCATCGGCGACCTCGTCATACTCATTGGAAACTACGTGTTCCATGGAATCGGCTTCGGCCTGATGATCAGCATGGCGGTCACCGTGGCGATCGCGGTGATCGGTACCACGCTGAGCTGCATGAACACGGCGATGCGGGTCTCCGGCGGTATGGCCGCAGACCAGGAACTGCCGTCCATGATGGGCTTCATCCACAAGAAGTTCGCCATTCCGCACGTGGCGCTTATCGCCCTGATCATGGTGAGCGCGGTCATCGGGGCAATCGGGGTGCGCTCCGTGGTGGGTCTGACGGGGATCACCCTTGCATCGAACCTCGGCACCTTCGTTCTCTATGGTCTGACCTGCACCTGGACGATCGTCGCCTACAGGAAGAGAAAGGATCACAACGTCCTGTTGCACGATATCGTTCCTGCCCTCGGCCTTCTGGCCAACCTGGTCATGCTGGTTGCCATCGTCTACCTGTACGCAATCGGCAACGCGGATTCCAAGAACGAGGCGTACATCATGTTCGTCATCGCCGGCGGCTGGTTGATCGTGTCGATTGCGTATATCGGCGTCACGAGCATGAGAAAGTCGTACAGCATGAAGATGATCTCGGCCATGATACGTCCCGAGTCGCTCGGCGTCCTCATGGAGGTGCTCAAGGATGAGGACCTGATCCTGGGGATGACCGTGACAAAGATCAAGGGATTCGGCCGGGAGCTCGGCAAGACGCCAGGAGCCGGCAGTGGCGACCCGGATTTGCAATTCAACAGCGACAGGATCTCCCTCATCCCGAAGGTCCGGGTGGACCTGGTGGTCAACGACTGGGACGTTCCCAAGGTGATGGAAGTCATGCGGGAGGCTTTGTTCACCGGGCGGGAGGGAGACGGAAAGATCTTCGTCATGAATGCGACGGATGCCATGCGGATCCGCACAGGGGAGAAGGGGGTGCTGGCTGTATGAAAAGGATAGAAGCGATCGTTCGACCCACGAAGGTAAACGAGGTGTATGCCGCGCTGGAGCTGGTGGGCCACCCCGGCATGATGGTCTCGGAGATCGAGGGCCACGGCAAGACGAAGGGGATCGAGCAGCAGGTGCGCGGAAAGACCTACCGGGTGGATTTCATCACGAAAGCGCGCATCGAGCTTGTCGTGGAAGATGCCGAGGTGAACGATATCGTTTCCGCGATCCAGAAGGCGGCGTTCACGGGCCAGATCGGGGACGGAAAGATCTTCATCCACCCCATCGATGATGCCGTGCGCGTAAGGACCGCGGAAAAGGGGGTTGCCGCCATCCGGTAGTCGATTTCGGGACAGGCACCGTGTTCAGGGCTTCTCGCGGGGCACCTTCACCGCGTCGAAAATGGCGTTGAGCAGCGACGTGGTGCCCGGCGCGTCCTGGGCGATCTGCCAGATCATGATGCCGCTTCCGAGATTGCGCGCCAGGCGCAGGGTCTTGTCGCGGAGGGTGGCAAAGCCGTTGTACCCGAACTCTCCCGAGACATCCTTGCCGGGCGCGTCAGGGTCCGCGGCGCGGATGCTCTTGAACGTGCGCGAGTGCCGATCCTTGAGACTGCGGCCGTAGAACGGCACGCCAAGCACGATCTTGGATGCGGGGGCATCCCGGTCATATCGCCAGTAGTGCATCGCCGCGAGGGCGAACTCGTACGTGGAATGGTGCACGCCCGGCTGGCGGTAGCCGTCGTCATACGCCATGACATTGAGAAAATCCGCATCCGCAATGACGCTGTCCCGGATGGCCGTGCCGTGGGACGCATCCGCGCTGACGGCAGCGGTGAGCAGCTTTCCCGCGTCGTGGAGCTTCGCGGCAAGAGAATGCATGAGCGCGGCGTACTCATCGGCGGAATCCAGGCCCGGATACTCCCAGTCCATGTCGATGCCGTCGAGCTGGAACTCATCCACGAGGGAGAGGGTCGAGTCGATGAAAACAGACGCAAGGCCGGTATCCGTGCAGATGGCCTTGAACGCATCTGTTTTTCCGTCGCTTGCGCCGCCCAGGGATGCGAGCACCTTCACCCCGTACGCGTGGGCAAAGGCGACGAGCTCGTCGAGCTTTTCCGGATTGGCCACCGGTTCATATCCGCCGCGGCTGTTCGGCTCCAGGAACGCGTAGTTGACGTGCGTGAGGGCCGAAAACTGTATGTCGACAAGCTGCCCGGACCACGACGGGAAGTAGCCGACGATGCGGAAGTCGGGCGGAATCCTGAAGTCCTGCCCGACGATCGGAATGGGTGTGAACGCGGGGCTGGTGGCGCATCCCGCGACCAGGGTGCACGCGGCCGCGAGGACGCCAAGGAGCGGTCGCCGGCTGGCGTTCACCCTATTGCGTATATCCCAGCTGCATGATGAACAGCGGCACCTCTTCCCGCGGGAGCTTCGCCGCTTGCGCCACGGCCGCCGGTTTCACGTTGAACATGACGATCGAGGCGAGCTTGAGGCCTGCCGCCACCAGCGCGGCGTTTTCCGCGCCGTAGCTGGCCGTTCCCATCGCCATCTCCCGGCCCCCGGCAGGGTTGTTCTTGACGAAGACGGGGAGACGGGTGGTGTCGCAGGTGAACAGCAGCATGAACGCCGACGCGGCGATGTTCTCGCTGGTGATGAGCCCACGCGCGTCGCCTGAAGAAACCTGCTTCAGGAGGCTGCTTTCCGGCAGAAAGCGGTAGACTCCCTGTGCCGTCAGCACGTAGAGGTTGATGTAGTTGACGTTGCCGGAAACAGGCAAGGTACCGCCCGCCTTCGAGGCTGAAGAGACCGCGTCAGCGGAGCCCTTCAGGCCGTTGGCCGCCCAGACGACCGTCGAAAGATCCACGGCCGGCACGTCCCGCTTCACGAATGATCGCGCGGCGACCCGTGCCCTGATGGCATCCAGGATGTCCACGCCTAGCTTCGCCGGCGGCGCGCTCACCGCGATATCCTGGCTGAACGCAATTGCCGCGCTCAGCGCAAGGACGAGGACCAGTGCTCTGCTCTTCATTCCCCCATGTAGTTTTTTCGCGCGCCCTTTGTCAACCCCCGCGATCCAGTCGTGGATTCCACGGCGCGTTTCGGCTACACTCGGACTGTCGTGAAAAAAAAGAAAACCGT
This sequence comes from Spirochaetia bacterium, assembly GCA_052144915.1. Taxonomy (GTDB): domain Bacteria; phylum Spirochaetota; class Spirochaetia; order SZUA-6; family Fen-1364; genus Fen-1364. Next base: position 14,026 of record JBKQPS010000017.1, read on the forward strand.
CGTCACCTCGCTGCGCACGTCACTTTCCTACGAGCCGGTGGGGCTCGCCTTCGGCACGAGCGGCCTTCGCGGCCTCGTGAAGGACATCACCCATCTCGAGGCGTATGTCAACGTGCGCGGATTCCTCGCGTGGCTCCAGAAAGTAGGCGAAATCGAGAAAGGCGGGACCGTCTGCGTCGCGGGTGACCTGCGGCCCAGCACAACGTCGATCGTTCCCGATGAGGGTTTTCGAGGCGAAATCGTGCAGGCGGTGTGCCGCGCGGTGACGGACGCGGGGCTCGTCGTCTCCCATCTCGGGCCCATCCCCACCCCGGCCCTGGTCCTGTACGCGATGCGCCGTGCGGCGCCCGGAATCATGGTGACGGGCAGCCACATCCCGTTCGACCGCAACGGCTTGAAGTTCACCCGGCCCGACGGGGAAGTAATGAAGGAGGATGAGCAGCCCATTCTCGCCGCCGTGGCCGAGGCTCGCCGCGCCGAGTACGAGAGGGTATTCGAGCAGAGCATCTTCGACGAGCGCGGGATGCTTCGGCCGGAGCACCGGGCAGCGGTGCCCGACGCGGTGCCCGAGGCCGGGGAGGAATACGTGCGCCGCTATACCACCGCGTTTCCGCCGGGCGCGCTGGCGGGAAAGCGCGTGCTCGTGTGGGAGCACTCCGCGGTGGGACGGGAGCTCCTCGCGCGAACGCTGCAGGAGCTTGGTGCCCAGGTGGTGACCGCGGGGCGGAGCGACACGTTCGTCCCCGTGGATACCGAGGCGTTGAACGAACAGATGCTGCAGTCCCTCCAGGCGATGGTCGATGCGAACGGAGGCTCGTCGCTCACGGCCGCGGTCTCCACGGACGGGGACGGCGACCGCCCGCTGGTCCTCGCGCTGGAGGCGGGCCGCGCGAGCTTCATTCCCGGGGACGTGCTCGGGATCCTCGCGGCGCGATATCTCGGGATCCGTCACGCCGCGGTGCCCATCAGCTGCAACGACGCGGTGGACGAGTTTTGCGCCGCCGCCGGCATCCCGCTCGTGAAAACCCGCATCGGCTCTCCCCACGTGATCGCCGCCCTGCGGGAAGTCGGCTGGGAGGGCAACGGAGGTTTCCTCACCGCCGCGCCGGTGACCATTCCCGGAGGGGGCACGCTTTCTCCCCTGCCCACCCGGGACGCCCTTCTGCCGATCCTGTGCGCGCTGGCATCCCCGCAGGGACGGCAGTCTCTGCCGAAGAGGTTCGGGCGATCCATGGTGCTTCGGGATTTCCCCATGGACGCGGCGCGGGAGATCGTTCGCTGGCTCAGCCCCACGGACACGGCGATCGTCGAGTCCACGTTCACCCCGACGGGTTTTCGCGTTCGGCGCGCGGACGGGTCGGAGCAGATGCTGGGGTCCGCGGAGCCCCTGGGGGAGGAGATCGGCGGAATCCGTGCGGGAATCGGCAGGTACTTTGCGCCTTCCGACGGCTTCTCGGAGGTGGAAGCGATCAACTGGCTGGACGGGGTGCGGGTGCGCTTTTCTTCTCACGACGTGGTGCACCTGCGGCCCTCCGGGAATGCCCCGGAGATGCGGTTCTACACGAACGCGGACACCCCGCACCAGGCGGATGCCCTGGCGCTGCGGGGGGTCGCCGATGACGGAATCCTGCGGCGCATGGCGCGGGACGCGGCGGACAGGCTGGCTATCGCCAGCTACCGGGACACACCGCGGCCGCTCCCGCTGTACGGCGTGATCCAGCATTACGCGTGGGGCGGGCACGAGCTCATCCCCGGTCTTCTCGGAGTGGAAAACAGCGGCAATCTTCCCTGCGCCGAGCTCTGGATGGGTGCGCATCCCCGGGGGGCGGCGGAGGTCGGGATCGACGGGACGCGGACGACCCTGGACCGGCTGATTGCCGCCGATCCATGGCTCACGCTCGGCCACGGGGTCGCCCTCCGCTTCGCGGGACGACTGCCGTACCTCTTCAAGGTCCTGGATGTGCGCGACATGGTGTCCATCCAGGCCCATCCCTCGCGGGCCCAGGCGGAGGAGGGATTCGCCCGGGAGAATGCGGCGGGGATCCCCATCGATGCGCCGAACCGCACCTACCGGGACGAGAACCACAAGCCGGAGGTCCACGTGGTGCTCACGGACTTCTGGATGCTGCACGGGTTTCGGACGCTGGAGGACATCTTCGAAGTCATGGGGTCGGAGAAAGAGCTCGCACCGATACTTTCGGGATTCTCAGCGACGCGGAGCGCCGGCGCAGGGGACCCCGCGGCCCGCGCGGCTGTGCTCCGCGGGCTGTATGGCCGGGTCATGACCCTGCCGCAGTTCGAGGTGGACGCGATCCTCGACCCCCTCCTCTCCCGGCTGGAAACCGCGGAAGCGGCAGGCAGGCTCGGCAAGGACGATCCCGGCTTCTGGGCCCTGCGCGCGGCGCGCAGCTTCCCCCTGCCGGACGGGCATCGCGACCGGGGGATCCTCTCCTTCTACCTCCTGAACCTCGTGCACATGCGGCCCGGACAAGGGACGTACCAGCCTGCGGGAACCCTGCACGCGTACCTCGAGGGGGCCGACGTAGAGCTCATGGCGAACTCGGACAATGTCCTGCGCGGCGGGCTCACGCCGAAGCACGTCGACGTGCCAGAGCTGCTGGCAACCCTCACCTTCCGGGAAGGCCCGCCGCCCGTCCTGGAGGGACGGGCGACGTCGGAGACCAGCCGTGAATACGAGACTCCGGCGGAAGAGTTCGCCCTGGAAAGGATCGAGGTCGCACCGGGCGTCCCCTATTCCGGAGGGCGGGAGCACAGCGCCGACACCCTCCTTGCCATCGAAGGTGCGGCGGCGATCGTCGCCGCGGGCCGCACGCTCCTGCTCTCACGGGGCGGAAGCGCGATCGTACCGGCTGGCGTGCCGTACTCCGTCGCTGCCCGGGCCGGACGCGCGGTGCTCTACAAAGCGGGGGTGCCGTCTTCCCCGTGAGCCCCTACACGTATTGGGGACCGTATTTCTCCGAGGCGCGCCTGTAGAGCTCTTTCAGATCTTCAGACCTGTCCTTGCGGCAGACGAGCGTTGCATCGGGCGTATGCACGATCACCAGGTCTTCGCACCCAAACGCAGCGACGAGGTGCCCCGGATCGCTGGAGACAACCAGTGTGCCTTTCGTTTCCTCCAGCAGGTGCTTCTCTGCCGCGAGGTGGTTGCCATCGCGGTCCCGGGGGCAGGTTTCCGCGAAGGCGGTCCAGGAGCCGATGTCCGTCCAGGAAAGCGCCATGGGCACGGCCGCGACGCGCACGGCAGGATCGCGTGAGGCTTTCTCCATTATCGCGAAGTCGACGCTGATCTTTTTCAGGCCCGGGTACACTTCCCGGATCGCGCCGTCGAATTCGGATTTTCCCCACGCGGCCGCGACCCGGCGCACCCCGTCGGACACGGATGGCTCGTACCGCCGCACGCAGTCCAGGAACACTGCCGCCTTCCAGACGAACATGCCGCTGTTCCAGAGGTAGCGCTCGGGGCCCTGCGCCACCCAGCCCTCTGCCGTGGCCGCGTCGGGTTTTTCCCGGAACTCCTCCACGGTGCGCGCCTGTCCGAGAAAGCGCTCTCCGAGTCGAAGGTAGCCGAAGCCTGTTGCCGGGCGGGTCGGCGCGATGCCGAATGTCACCAGGACGCCCGGCCCGGACTCCGCGGCAAGGAAACCGCGGTTGACTACCTCGCGGAAGGCATCCGGCGGCTCGATGAGCTGGTCCGCGGTGAGCACGACGATCGTCGCCTCCCCGTCCACGCGGGCGATGACCGCGGACGCGAATGCCAGCGCCGCGAGGGTGTCCCTCCCGACAGGCTCCCCGAGGTACCGGTCTGCCGCGAGACCCGGCAGTGCTGCCCGAACCAGGGCGCGGTGCGCCTCGGCGGCGCAGACCCACCGTCGATCCGGGGGCACCAGCCCCTCCAGTCTCTCGAATGCCAGGTCGAGGAGGCTCCTTCCCCGCACGAGGGGGAGCAGCTGCTTGGGCGTTCGGTTCCTGCTCATCGGCCACAGCCGCGTTCCCGACCCACCGGCAAGGATCACTGCGTGTCTCATGAGGCCAGAGCATATCTGCCGCGCCGCCGGCTGTACACCCGGCGAGGCATTCCCCGCCCCCGGGGCGCGTCAGCCCCCGCCTCTCTTTGCGGCTGTCAGCCTCGTGTCACCTCGACGCCGAGGGCATGCATCACGCAGGAGTTTTCCGGTCCGGTACCTCTCGTGCCGGTGAGAAGATTGACAGATCCCGCCCTGTCCTCCCCCCCCTCATCGAGCTCGAACCAGACTCCCTCGTCCAGGGATGCGACGCCGGGCATGACCTCTTCCGTGATGTGAACGCGCGCGTGCACCGCTCCGCGGTCGTTGAAGATCCTGGCCTCACCACCCTGGGCAATGCCGCAGCGCGCGGCGTCCGTCGGATGCATCTGCAGCGCGTGCCGGGCAGGAGTGAGCACGCTCGATCGATCACCGTTCTGGGAGTGCGTGGCCCCGGCCCTTTTCGGCGTGAGGAGGCGCAAAGGGTAGCGTGGATCGCGCTCCTCTCCACGCCAGGTGGGGATGGCGGGGAAACCGGTGACGCGCTGGTAACTTTCGCTTTCCAGCTCGACCTTGCCGGACGGCGTGTCCAGCGGATGCCCGGCCGGATCCGCGGCAAAATCCGCCAGACCCACCCGTTGCTGGTCAAGCCCAAGGTAGACGCCGGTTCTCTTGAACTCATCGTGATCCGGAATTTCAGATTCCTTCAGGAACGTTTCGATCCACTGGGCCGGGCTTTTTCCGCCGGAGAAGCGGCTTTCTGCTCCCATTCGGTCGGCAAGCTCGCAGAATATGTCCCAGTCTGTCCGCACGGAGGGACGCGGAGCGAGCGCGGCGGGCTTGTAGAGGAGGTAGTTGCCCAGCCAGGGAATCCCGATGTCTTCCTTCTCCAGCGGAGAGGCGGCGGGCAGCACGACGTCGCAGGAGCGCGCCGTCGGCGTCAGGAACAGGTCGTGGCAGACGGCAAAATCCAGGGACTCGAATGCGGCAACGCTCTTGTGGACGTCTCCACCCTGGTTGACGTAGTTGCTGCCGGCGGCATAGACGGCATGGATGTCACTCGGGTACCCGCCTCGCGTTCCCCGCAGGATGAGGTCAGGCCATTCGAGGACCGGTACGCGCGACTGGCCCGCAGGCACAAGAGGGTCGATCGTGCCCACCCGCGGCCCGGGAAGGCTGTTGTTCAAGGCGCCGGTCGAGCCCCCCGACATGCCGAAGTTGCCGGTGGCCAGCTGGAGGGCCACCGTCAGCCGGTAGGTCTCCTCTCCCCCGGCAACCCTCTGGATGGAAAACCCGGGAATGAGCATGGCGGGACGGGCAGCGGCATATCCGCGCGCGAAGCGCCGGATTTCCGATTCCGGCACGCCGCACACCTCCTCGGCCCAGGCCGGGGTGCGCGCCGGACTGCCATCCTCTCCGAGGACGGAGCGCGCCAGCCGCCTGAAGCCCGCGGCGCGTGCATCCACGAACGCGCGGTCGACGAGACCGTCGCCGAGCAGCACGTGGAGCGTCGCCAGCATGAGAGCCGCGTCGGTGCCCGGGCGGCACGGTATCCACCAGGTCGAAGCGCGCGCGACCGTCGAGGTGCGCCGCGGATCGATGACAACGATCTGGGCACCCCGCTTCTTCGCTTCGAGAAGCCTCTGGGGCATCTCCGAGCCCAGGCGGGTGTCGAGAAGATTCGCCCCCCACAGGATGATCATCGCCGCTGAACGGAGCGTCGCCGCGTCGCAGCCCGAGGCTTTCCAGCGGGAGCCGAGAAGGGAGGGCAGCACCGCACGGGCAGCCCCGTTGCTGTAGCTGCCGGAGAGGCTCGTGCAGCCGCCGGTGACGTTCAAAAAGCGCCGGCTCAAAACGTCCGTGTTGTGGAGCGCGCCCGTGGAACCGCCGCCGGCCAGGCAAAGGACGGAAGAGGCGCCGCACCGGGCCCGGATTTCGCCCAGCCGTGCGCAAATCATCCCCAGCGCCTCATCCCACGTGGCGGCACGGAAGGACCGGGAGCCGCGCGGGCCGTTTCGGATCAGGGGAGTCGTGAGCCGGTCGGGCGCATAGTGCGCGCGCACGAGGCCGAAGCCGCGGCGGCAGGCCCGGATGAAACGGCCGCCGGCGGGGTTGTGGTGAATGTCGAGGGCGCGCCCTCCTTCGATTTCCACCAGCAGCGGGCAGGCATTGCCGCCGCAGTCTTTGCCGCAGAATATGGGGATCATCTTCATGTTCGGGAGACCTTCCCGGCGGGCCGATCCCTCCCGGTCAGGGCCGATCCGCGACCAGCCATTCGAATGCCTCCTCGAAAGAGGTGAAAGCCTTGACCGGGAGGCCTCGATTCTGGGCGCAGAGCGCGAAAAACCCCGCAAGGTCGAATTTCTCAAGGGGGCAGAGGACTGCAGTTTTCCGTGAAAAACCCTTCCCCAGGGCGGCCAGGTCCTGTGCAAGGTACCAGAGATCCGTGATGGACAGGTCCAACTGAGCGTGACGCGTGTCGAGGATGATCTCGTGGTCGACCTGCGAGGAGGCCGCCGTGGCGACCGCTCTCAGCAGCTGCGCGCTCTGTTCGCGGTCCAGCGCCCCCTCCGGGGTCGCCCTGATGAAGTCACGTGCATGGATGATCCTGATATTCGTCGCCACGCTGCCCTCCGGGAAAGAGGCGCGAAATCCGCCTTTGCATCGCAGAGGGTAAGCGGCAACAGGGCGCGCGTCAAGGGAACCAGATCTGCGCAGGGCTCGCATCAACTACAACAATGTAGAAAATGCCGCAGAGAGCTACGCGAATGTAGCTATTTTGCTCGCCGACAAGGAGAAAAATGCACGGAAAACGCGCGAAAGACGCAGGATCAAAGAGTGGCACGTTTCTTGCTGCGCATTTGGAGCGAGAGAAAGGAGACAAGTCATTGACCAAGAAGATAGAGGCGATCATCCGTGAGGACGCCCTTCAGGGAGTGAAAGAGGGTCTGCGGGACATCGGCATCGTGGGCATGAACATCTTCGATATTCGAGGTCACGGCAGGCAGGGAGGTGTCGACCAGTCGTGGCGTGTTTCCTCTTCCCGCATGGACCTGCTCCCGAAGGTCCAGGTGAACATCGTGCTGAGCGAGCACAACGTGGAAAAAACGATCGATGCGATTGTGAAAGCCGCCCGGACGGGAAAGGAGGGTGATGGCATCATCTTCATCTACCCCGTGGAAGACGTCGTTCGCATCCGAACGGGAGAACGGGGCCACGAGGCGCTGATGTATCCGGACGATATCGATGCGAGAAGAGGAAAGAAGTAGGCCTCCTTGGGGCGGGCACGGCGCGCGGGCGAGCTGACCCACGGCGCCGTCCCGCCTGTTTCCCGTCGCAGCGGTTGCCCTCGATACCGGTCCATCGTAGATTTCCTGAAATGATGTGGCATGTACGTACCGCGGCGGAACGGCTTGCAGTGATCTTCTTCGTCGTGCTCCTCCTGCTCGCAGGATGCGCGACGATGGCAGCGGGCCTGAGCGCATTCACTCTCTCGACAACGGCGGTGAAGGGCCCTCCAGAGACCGGCTTTGACAGCGGGCTGGTCTCCGTAGGCCGGCTGGATGCAGTCTATGGAGCGAGGGCCGGCGGGCCGCCGAATCCTCGTTCCTTCCCCTTCACGTGGAAGAATGTTCCCTCGGGGACCCGGGCCCTCGCGATCGTGCTCGATGACCCGGACGCCCGGCTCGTGATTGCCGCGTCCGGAAGGAAGGGCGATTTCTTCCTCCACTGGGTCGCGACCGACATCGATCCCGCGCTCGGAGGGCTCCCCGACGATGCGGCTGCGACCATGCGGATCACCCAGGGCAGCAACGGCACGGGCAAGGCCGTCTACACGGCGCCCCAGCCGCCTGCCGACATCCCCCGGGACACGACCAAGGTGCGCATCCACGTGTATCGGCTGAAGGTCTACGCCCTTTCCGCTCCGACCGGCCTTGCGCCAGGGTTCCGCCTCGACGAGCTGATGAACGCCATCAAGAAAACCACGCTGGGCATGGCGCAGCTCAACGTCAGCTACAGCAACCAGTAGCGGGCTCCTGCGAGGCGCTTCGCCTGGAGATTGTCGCCCCGGTGCTCTCAGTTGATCTCCAGCGCCTCGCGCGCCGGGAGTGCCGGGAACGGGGCCGTGGGCAAGGCCTGGTACCAGTACGCAACGGAGGCGATGTCGTCCTGGAGGGGCAGGTATGTGCGGCCGGGCCTCCAGCCCAGCGCCTGGATCGTCACGCGCAACGCAGAGCGGAACCGGATCGGGTCCACGACATGCCACCGGTACATCCCGAAGCGCATCTGGGATTGGTACAAGCCGTCCGGCCGGATCACCTGCGCGAGGCCGGAGTACGCAGTGCAGAACTCGCGGTATCCTCCCTGGTCTTTTCCCACGTCGAAATTGTACGAGCCGCAGAAGTAGTCCTCGGTGCCCGTGCCGCAGATCGTGGGGAAGCGCCGGTCGCTGTCGATGAAGAACTTCGCCTCCCCCTCCCCCCACCATCCGCTGCTGTGCGTGCCCCACGCGAGGTAGGTGCCCACGTACTGGCCGCTGCCAATGACGCCGTCCAGGATCGTGTACGGGGACTTGAACGGCAGCGGATTGACCCGGCGAAATTGCGCGTGAAAATACGCGGAAGCTTCCGGGACCGGTCCCAAGGAATAATCGACCTGGTAGTACAGCGTGACAGGAGCGCCGCTGAGATTGCTGAGAGTGATGCGGCATCGTTTTCGGAAAGGCATCTCCCAGTAGCAGTTGAACGCATTCGCCGGGTTGACGCAGACGGCGAGGGACGATATCTGGCAGTAGCGGTTCCAGCCGCAGGCGAAGAAATCTCCCAGTGGCGTTTCCACGGACGGCTGCGCCTGGTCGTCCCAGAAGATCCTCAGAATGCACAACCGCCAATCGCCGACCGCGGTGAGCCAGATGTGCCGGATCGCCCCCGGCCCGTCGATGCGCGCCAGCTCGCAGTCCTCATCCGCAGCGATGATGATCGAAGGCGAAACCTTCCAGCCCTGGCCGAGATCGCCGGCAGGGACCTTCCCTGTTCCCTCCGTTGCCATGCCGCCACGGCCCGGCTCCCCGGTCCGGTTTTCCGGGGTGATCGCGCGGCTCTCCTCGTCGCGAAGCTGGGAAAGAGTTCTGATCATCGGTGCCTCCTTTGTGCGCCCCGCCGCATGACGCCGCAGGGATCCCGGTCAGCCCGCCTGCTCCCCCGCCGGTCCGGCGAGGAGTGCGCGGACCGTCTCCTGGTTCTTCCACAGCGCGCATCCACCCCGGGTCTCCGCGAAAATCGAGTGGTTCTCCCGCATCAGCCTGAGGAACCGGGACTGCAGGGCTTCTTTCAGTGACATGGACAGGAGGTTCGTGTCGGAGTACGGGGCAAACGGACAGGGCTCGAGGTCGCCCGAAGCGCTGATATGCACGAATCCCCGGCCCGACGCCAGGCACCCGCCCTGCTCTTCCTCGTCCCAGGGTACCGCAATGAACACGGCAGGATACCGGGCCCGAAACGACACCACCATCCCCTTCATCGCCTCGCGCTGCTCATCGGTGATAACCCACTCGTCCGTTCCCGCGCGTATGGGCGTGTACTCCAGGTGGAGGAAAAGCCGGCAGCCCGCCTTCACCGCCTTCTGCAGAAAGGCGCCGTCGGTGACGGTTTCGAAATTGGTCCGTGTCACCATGAAGGAAAGGCTGAAGAATATGCCGGCGTGCCTCAGCTCCTCCATCCTGGACTGGAGACGCTCGTGGACCCCCGTGCCCCGCCGGTCATCGGTCTCCGCCTGGTTGCCCTCGATGCTGAGAACGGGGACGACGTTTCGGAGGCCGGCAAGCCGGGCGATGAGCTGCGGTGTCAGGAGCAGACCGTTGGTGACGAGCAGGAACACGACGCGCGGGAAGTCCCGGGCGATGTCGACGATCTCTGGACGCGTCAGCGGCTCGCCGCCGGCGATCACGAAGAAGGAGATCCCCAGCTCATCGGCTTCGGCAACGATTCCCCGCATCCTCTCGGAAGAAAGCTCGTCGGGCGCATCGCCCCGGATTGCCTGCGCGTAGCAGCCTTTGCACCGGAGGTTGCACCTGTTTGTGATGCTGAAGATCACGATAGGAGGAACGTGAACGCCCTCGCGCCGGGCCAGGCGGGCGCGGCGGCGGGCGGCCGCCCCCTGCCACAGCACCGTGCGGGCAAAGAACAGCGCCTGGCTCGGATGCCGAAGGCTGACGCGGACGAACTCGGAGAAAAAGATGCGCAGGCCCTGGTTCAGGCGCGCAGTGGCGGACATTTTGGTGCCCATACGGTTGACGATCTCCTGCCAGTGAAATGGGGGACGCCCCGAGCATAGCACGAGCGCGTTCCCGTGAGAATGGAACACCGCAGTGAAGGTAGGGTGTCACCTCGTGGAATCCAGCAGAGGTGTGGGCAGCCAGGGGCGTGCCCGTCAAGATCGCGTGGCAGATCCCGACTAGGCCGCGCCTACGCGCAGGCAATTGCGGGCGCAACGTTCAGGCTGCTCAACGGCACCGGGCACGTGTTGCAGATCGAGACACCGGAGTTGCTAAGCGGAGACGATCTGGCCCTTCGTCACCGAGCACGCGCAGCACCGCGCGAACGGTTGAGTGTTTCAGGCACGGCATCAATCCGGCGTCAGGTCGCGTCTCGAAGTCTCTCAAGGCCGTTAAGGATCAGATCCAGCCCGAACTCGAACTCATCCCCGTAGTCGTAGCCGGAGTTCATGGCGTGCTCGGTGACCATTTCGGCGAGATAGGGGAACTCTTCGGCACGAAACCGACGGAGAAATGCCTGGGCCGCCTCCGGAGCCTGCTTGCGGGCACCGACCGGCAGGTTCATCTGCTGCAACGCAAAGCCATAGATGTAGCTGTCCATGAGCGAGTAGGCGTGGGCGGCCATGTCGATCGAAAAACCTCCCTTTCGCAGGTTTCCGATCACCGAATCGTGGTGTCGCAAGTTCGCAGGACCTGCCGTGGCCCGCGACTCCATCAACCCGACCGCCCAGGGGTGGCGCGCAAGCATCTCGCGTGCTGACATCGCTCTCCGGCGCATCATCGCCTTCCAATCGGCTCCGTTGGAAGAAAGATCAATCTCGCTGAATGCGATATCGACCATCCCATCGAGGAGGTCATCCTTGTTGTCCACGTGGTTGTACAGCGACATCGCCTCCACCCCAAGCTTCTGCCCAAGCCTGCGCATGGTGAGTGAGTCGAGCCCTTCTTTGTCAGCAAGGCCCATGGCGGCTCGCAGCACCCGCTCCTTGCTTAAGGGGGCTCGGGGGGACTTGGCGTCCCGGTTGGTGTGGGTAGTCATCTGCGCTTCTCCTCTTGACAAACTTACAACGTAAACTTATATTTACGTTGTAAGTTTACATCGTATGCTCTAAGGAGGACAATATCATTATCTCACCAAAGCGTCTTGCGAGAACCGCCGTGACAAGCATCAGGAGGAAAGGATGACCACCAAGGAAAGCATGAATTCAAACAAAGCGGCCACCGTGAACTCACCCAAGCGCCGCGCGAGAATCGCGGGTGTCCTCTACCTGCTCATCGGCATCTTCGGCGGCTTTGCCGAAGGATTTGTTGATCCCAAGATGTACGTTTCCGGCAACGCGGCGGCTACGGCTGGGAACGTTGTCGCGAACTCCGGCCTTGTCCGCTTGGGCGTCCTCGCCCACCTGTTGGATGGGACATTCTTTGTGTTCCTGGCCATGACCCTCTACGTCCTGCTCCAGCACGTGCACAAGAGCATGGCCAGGGCAATGCTGGTCCTCGTCGCGCTCGCGACCGGCATCATTTGTCTCAATGCCGTCTTCCAGTTTGAGAGCTTGCGGGTCGCAACCGACAGCTCCTATGCGGCCGCCTTCGGCGCCGCGGGTGCAAATGCCCTGGTGCTGCTCTTGCTCGATATCCAGCACTATGGGACCCTCATCGCGCAGGTCTTCTTTGGCCTTTGGCTGGTGCCGATAGGGTATCTCGCCTACAAGTCAGCAGGGTGGTTTCACAAGTGGCTCGGCGTCGTGCTCATCGTGGGGGCCGTCTGCTATCTCGTGGACCTGCTCGTGGCGTTCCTGGCCCCCGACTTGGGCCAGATGGTTCACACCTTCGCGACCATCCCGTCAGCAATTGCCGAAATCGTGATGGTCCTCTACCTGCTAGTGATCGGGGTGAAGACCGTCAAGCCGGACGAGCACATTCCCGGCGCTGCGTGAACGATACCGTACACCGGCAGCGGCCCCTCTCCCGGCCGCAGCCGGATGCGGGGTGCGGACTTTAGTTGCCAACTCGGAACGCTGTGAGAGTTGCGGTTTTCGTTGATCACCAGGGTGACCGCTTGGACACATCCTTCGTTGTAGGGGACGTTTTCCCCGGGGTTCCCAACCAGCCGCTGTGACGCGCGTGCGTTCCGACGGTAGGAGCGGAGTTACGCCTTGGGCGCCCCTCCGGGCTCCGAGGGATCCGTGTCGATGCTGTTTGAACGGCGCGTTTTCGATTACCTGATCTCCCTAGTGGCAAAGGGCCATGCCCAGGAGACCATCCGCTGGAGAAAGAGACCCCTGCCTATCTTCGGAAGGTACCTGGCCGGCCGCAGAATAACGGCGCCTGCCCAGGATCGCGCGACCGCGAGAAGCGGCGCAGGAAGAAGGGTCAGCCCACACACGTTCCGTCATTCCATGGCGCCGCATATGCTGCGAAAGCATGCGGACCTCCGCCACATCCAGGCGATCCTCGGGCGCACGAGTCTTCGAAGTACCCAGATCTATACGCATTCGGACATCGAGGACCTCAAGGAGTGATGAAGCGCGCTCATCCCCATGGGAAGCGAACGCGAACGACGGAGTGAGCTACCATCACAAACGTTTGAGAGTGATTCGAGATTCCCGGGGCTCGAAAAAAGGCCGCCTATTCTAACTGATTATCCTTCAACGACTTTCTGAATCTGCCTCTGCGCGCCGA
>JBKQPS010000018.1:0-7124 GCA_052144915.1 Spirochaetia bacterium
GGTCCAGTCCGCGGTCTGCATCACGCGGGCGGAATGGGCCGCGGGCAGCCGCCCGCCTTCCTGCTATCCCCACGCGGTCCCGCCGAGCGCGGAGACCGTTGCCGTCGTCGATATCTCCGCGCTCTCCGACCCGGAGATGATCCGCCTGTCCCGGGAAAGGCTCCTCGCCCTCTCCCTGGATGAGATGAAAGCAGTGCAGGGGTATTTTGGCGATACGGGGACGAGGCGCGCCCGCGAGGAGCGGGGGCTTCCCCCCGGGGCGACGGACGTTGAGCTCGAAATGATCGCCCAGACCTGGTCGGAACACTGCAAGCACAAGATCTTCAACGCGGCCATTGCCTACACGGAGGCCGGCCGCGAAGAGCGGATCGACTCCCTCTTCCGTACGTATATCCGCGCGACGACGGAGGCAATGGCGAAAAAGCGCGGTTTTCTCCGTTCCGTGTTCCACGACAATTCAGGGGTCATCGCCTTTGACCGCAGGACGCTGGTCTGTTTCAAGGTGGAAACGCACAATTCCCCTTCTGCCCTGGACCCCTACGGGGGGGCGATCACGGGGATCGTCGGCGTGAACCGCGACATCATGGGCACCGGGCTGGGCGCGCGGCCCATTTTTAACACGAACTTCCTCTGCTTCGCGCCCCTCGACACCCCGGGCTCCGACGTTCCCCCGGGCCTCCTGCACCCGCGGCGGGTGCTGGAGGGCGTGCACCGCGGGATCGTGGACGGGGGCAACCAGTCCGGCATTCCCGTTGTGGCCGGGGGCTTCCTTTTCGATGAGAGCTATCTCGGGAAGCCCCTGGTGTTCTGCGGAACGGGCGGCGTTCTCCCGGCGAAGATCCGGGGCCGGGATGCCTGCCGCAAGGAGGTTCGCCCGGGGGATCTCGCCGTCATGGCGGGCGGCAGGATCGGGAAGGATGGGATTCACGGCGCGACGTTTTCCTCGGAGGCGCTGAGCGAATCATCGCCGACCTCGGCGGTGCAGATCGGGGACCCGATCACGCAGAAGAAGATGCTCGACATGCTGATGGAAGCGCGCGACCAGGGGCTGTACCGCGGCATCACGGACAACGGAGCCGGCGGTCTTTCTTCCTCCCTGGGCGAGATGGCGGACCTCAGCGGCGGGGTCTCCATCGACCTCGACAAGTGCCCGTTGAAATACCCCGGCCTCGCGGCGTGGGAAATCCTCGTGAGCGAGTCCCAGGAGCGCATGAGCCTGGCAGTGCCGCCGGAAAACATCGGCGCTTTCCTCCGGCTGGCGCGCCGGAGGGACGTGGAAGCGGCGGTGGTCGGGGAGTTCACCGGCACGGGTCGCGTGGAGGTGTTCGCGCACGGGAGACTGGTCGGGATGCTCGGCCTGGATTTTCTCCACGGGGGCCTGCCCGTCATGGAGCTTCGCGCCGAGTGGTCCCCGCGGCCGGCGCCGGCAGACGGGCTGCCGGTGGGTGACCTGCGCCGCATGATGCTCGCGCTGATCGCCGATTCCAACGTCCGTTCCCGGGAAGGATGGGTCCGGTGCTACGACCACGAGGTGCAGGGGCGTTCGGTGGTGAAGCCGTTCGTCGGACGGCGCCGCGACGGGCCATCGGACGGCGCCGTCCTTCTCGTGCGCCACGACTCCTCCCGCGCCGTCACGGTGACCCACGGCATCTGCCCGCGTTACGGCGACCACGACACCTACGACATGGCGCAGTGCGCCGTGGACGAGGCGGTTCGGGCGCACGTCTCCCTCGGCGGAGATCCCGACCAGATGGCGGCGCTGGACAATTTCTGCTGGCCTGATCCGGTGGAGTGACCCGGCACGCCGGACGGCGCATACAAGCTGGCCCAGCTCGTCCGCGCCTGCCGCGGTCTTGCCGACGCCTGCCGCGCATATCGGCTGCCCCTCATTTCGGGGAAGGACTCCATGAAAAACGACGCGCAGGCAGGCGGGAGAAAGATTTCCATCAGGCCCACGCTGCTCGTCTCTCTGATGGGGATCATCACCGACGCGCGCCGCGCCCAGACCACTGACTTCAAGGACCCCGGGGACATCATCTACGTCGTGGGAGACACGCGCGGGGAGCTGGGGGGAACGTGCCTGGAGCGGCGGATGGGGATGCGCTTCGGGCCCTGCCCCTCGGTGCGGCTGCCGCAGGCATGGGCGCTGTACCGCACCCTCTCCCGCGCGATCCGCCGGGGCCTCGTGCGTTCGTGCCACGATCTGTCCGATGCCGGCCTCTGGGCGGCACTCGCCGAGAGCTGCCTGGGCGGGGACCGGGGCGCCCGCGTTTCCCTGGACGCGCTGCCCGTCTCCGGAATGCCCGACCGGGAGGCGGCGCGCCTGCTGTTTTGCGAAACACCCTCGCGTTTTCTCGTGAGCGTGGCCCCGGCCTCCCGGCGGCGCTGGGAACGCGCGATGGCGGGTGCACCCTTCGGCGTGCTCGGCGAGGTGACAGAGGAGCCGGACATCAGGATCGAAAGCTCCGGACGCCTCTGCGCCTCGACCACCCTGGATGAGGTGCGCACCGCATGGACCGGCCAGGGGGAGGCGTCCGCGTGAGCCGCCCGCGCGTCTGCGTCATCACCGGTTTTGGAATCAACGCCGACGAGGAGCTGGCCCGGGCCTTCGAGATGGCCGGTGGAGACGCGCGCCGGGTGCACGTCACCGACCTCATCGCGGAACCGCTTCGTGTCTCGACGTTTCGAATTCTCGCATTTCCCGGAGGGTTTTCCTTCGGCGACCACCTCGGATCCGGAAAGGTCTTCGCCACACTGTTCCGCCGGAGCCTGGGCGCGGAGATGGCGAGGTTCGTTGCAGGGGGCGGCCTGGTCATCGGGATCTGCAACGGCTTCCAGGTCCTGGCGAAGATGGGTGTCCTTCCGAACCTCTCCGGCACGAATGCCCAGGAAGTGTCGCTCATCCACAACGATTCGGGAAAGTACGAGGACCGATGGGTCAGGGTCAGCTTCGCACAGGAATCGCCCTGCGTGTGGACACGCGGCCTTGCCCGGATGGACCTGCCCGTGCGCCATGGGGAAGGAAAGTTCCTCGCGCGGTCTCCCGAGCTCCTCGCGCAGCTTTCCGCCCGCGGGCTGGTCGCGCTGCGCTACGCATCCCTGGCGGGCGGAGAGCCGAAATACCCGGAGGACCCGAACGGCTCGGACGGGCACGTGGCGGGGATCTGCGACCCGACGGGCAGGGTGTTCGGGCTCATGCCGCACCCGGAAGCCTTCATCCACGCCGAGAACCACCCCGACTGGACTGCCCGATCAATTCGGGAGGGGGAGGGTGTTCGGATTTTCGCCAACGGGGTCAGGGCCGCGCGATAGATCTATCGCTCACCGCGCGCGCCGAGCTTCCGGAGCCACTCTTCTATCCGTCCGCGGAGGAGCAGCGCCGCCGCGAAAATGATCGCGGCCGCGGCGAAAATTGCAACGGAAAGCGCCCACCTCTTCTCGGCCGCCGAGTTGCCCACCAGGGAGCTGCCGATGATGCCCGGCAGGCGGCCCACCATCGATGCCAGGATGAAGAAGCGAAATCGGATCGGCGTCAGCCCGGCAACGTAGCAGAGGAAGTCTTTCGGTATGCCCGGGATGAGAAAAAGAAAGAAGAAGACGACCTTCGATCCTCGGGAGCCCAGGAGGGCCCGTGTTTTTTCCACCTTTTCCTGCGGGAAGAGCGCGTTCACGAAGGGGACTCCGAGAAGACGGGCGAGGTAAAAGTCGATGGGGGACCCGATGAGGATTCCCGCGACAGAATAGAGGGTGCCGGGCCAGATGCCGAACAGGTACCCGCCCGCGATCTGCACGACCTCACCCGGAATCACGAATACGATGACGTGGAACACCTGGACGGCAATGAACGCCAGCGGGGCGACCGGTCCGCTGGCCCGGACCCATTCTTCCAGCCTTTTCACCGACGTGAAAAGCCTCCAAAGGTCGTGCCGAAAGACGATGACGGCAACCAGGAGCACGGCGAGGAAAAGGGGAAAGCCGATGATCGCCAGGATGCGCCGCTTCTGGGGTGGAAGGGGAATGCGCGGTTCTTTCAAGTTCCTCACTATAGCCAGGCGGCACTCTCACCGTCAATCAAGCGCCGACTTCCGCCGCTTCCGGCGCCGCCCTCGGGGCTCGCTATCGTACATCCCCTTCCGCGCTTGCGCGGAGTTGTACTCGCTCGCCCTCGCCAATCCCTGGCTATGCTTGACATGAGGCAGGACGCCCCCTATTATACGGCGTGTTTGCAGGGGGCGTAGCTCAGTTGGCTAGAGCGCTTGAATGGCATTCAAGAGGTCGTGGGTTCAATTCCCGTCGCCTCCAGTAAAACTCAATGGACAAGGGAAAAGAAGCAGCAGCGCAGAGCGGACTCGATCCTGACATCGCCGAGCTTCTCGACATAGAGGAAGCAGAGCCCGTCCCGGAGCCTTCGCCCGCCGGCGGAGAGGCCGGGGAGCCCGACTTCCACACCCTGTTCTCCGACGAACGGCCCCGGGAGAAGCCGGAAGTGGTCGACACGACCAAGGCGCGCTTCCCCACGATCATCAAGATCCAGGACGAGCCGAAGCCCTTTTTCCAGGACAAGGATTACTACAAGAAGGTCCTCACCGGAGAGGGCGATGAAGGCACCCGCCTCCACGACCTCCTCGGGAAGTACATGAAGGCGGAGGACCCCGAGGAAAAATCCAAGTTCCGGGCGCAGCTCATCTCCGCGTTCTGGGAGCTGGGTTCCCGGATCGCCTACCGGGCGGGACGCGACCTGATCATGCCGAAGAGGCTGCTGCTTCGCTACGGCATCCTCTCCGCGGGGTTTCTCTCCCCGGAGCTCCAGGACATGGTGTCGCGGATCATCTACGAGAACACGACCGGGGAGCCGGTGTACTACGTCGACGAGTGGCTGGAACGCATCTCCAAGGGGCTGGTGCGGCCGTCCACGACGGACGAAGTGAAGACGAAGGGCAAGGAGACCGGGCAGAAGATCCTGGACGCGGTGGAAAAGAAGAGGGGCCAGCGGGACAGCGAGATCACGATCCTGAAGGCGAAGATTTCCCAGATGGAGGAGCGGGAAGCCCAGCTGAAGGGGCAGGTGGACCTGATGAGCCGGCACGAGCGCAACGAGGATATCGGCGGCCTGAAGGCGAGCTTCAATGCCAGCCAGAAGGCGGCGCTCCTGCAGGCCCAGGAGATTCTCCGGCAGCTCTCCGCGCTGGACGGGCAGGTCGTCTCCTCGTATGCCACCCTCAACGCCATCGACAAGGAGCTGGAATCGCTGGGCAGGAAGTCGGAGGGCATCAGCGCCGACAGCGTGGTGGACCAGAAATCGCTGATCGGGGAGTGGATGAGCCTGCGGCAGATGGCGAAGATGTGCTGCGGCCGGCAGGGCAACCACTTCCCGATCTTCCTTTCGCAGTTCGTGCGGCCGGCGATCCGGGAGATCGGCACGCGGGAGAACGTCATCCGCGAGATGGCCCAGGTGGAGGCGCTGGATCCCGGGCTGTTCCAGCGCACGTACAAGACCCAGGTCACCCGCATCGTTCCCAACATCATCCTCGTGGCCAGCTACGGGGACTCGGGAATCTGCTGGGAACCGTTCGAGAAGTTCAACCGGGCGACCAGCCGGGGACGCGTGGCCATCCCGATGTACCCCAAGAGTCTCCCGGTGGCCGTGATCACCGCCATGGCAGACCTGCGGTGGCAGGTTGCCAAGGAGAAGGCCCAGTACTACTGGATGGAAGAGGGGATCACGGGGAAGTACTACCAGTGGTTCACCGAGCACAAGCTGCGCGGCGACGTGCGGGAGTACTTCATCCGCGACTACGCGCTGTGGATCAACAAGGAAAGCCAGGGGATGCAGAAGATGGACAAGGACGTGCGCGGAATCTTCTGGCGCATGATGCCCTTCCCCCAGCACATCAAGGACGCGCTGCGCAATCGCGGCTTCGTCTACAACGACCTGTACAAGAAAGACCAGAACATCGCCAAGTCGGACGGGTACTGAGCACGGAGCTCCTCTACAGTCGGACTTTCGGCCCTCCCTGGCCTCGTCCGACTTCGCCATCCATGGCTACAAGTACTTCACGACATCCGCGAGTGACTTGCGCTGACGCTGGTTCTTCTTCGCGAATCCCGGCCGCGGGTAGCCCAGGGGAGTGATCGCGTACACCCTGTCCTCGGAAGACAGGCCGAGGGCGGACCGCAGGACCGCGGTTTCGAAGTTCGCGACCCAGCAGGTTCCCACGCCTTCATTCTCGGCCGCGAGGACCATGTGGTCCATCGCGATGGTGAGGTCCGTCTCGATCGAGTTCCACCCGTCCTGCCGCGCCCAGGCCTCGCCGGTGCGGCCGGCGACCACGAGGATGTGCGGCGCGTCTTGGAACCAGGTCTTCTGGTAGCACCGGCGCACCTGTCCGAGCATTTCCCGCGAGGAGATGAGCAGGAATCGCCACGGCTGCCTGTTGGCCGCGGACGGCGCGATGCGGCCCGCATCCAGGATCTTCTCCAGCACCGCCTTGTCCACGGGCTTCGTCGGATCGTAGCTCCGAATGCTTTCCCGGCCATTGATCACCTTGGTAAAATCCATGCTTCCGTCCCTGCGCTCTATTTCCGGCGATTCTTGAAGAGCTGGGGAATGTGCCTCGCCAGCTCGAAACGCACCGTGACCCACTTCATCACCCGTCCGTAGGCGAGGAAGGTGAGTACGATGGCGGCGATGAAGCCCACGAAGAGGATGATGAGGCGAAGATTCGGGACCGGGACCAAAGCGGCGATGATCCAGAATACGATGACGAGGATCGCCATCAGCAGGATGTTGAACACCGTGGCGAGCAGGAAGAAGAGGACCATCTTGGAGTTGGAGCTCACGGGGCGTCTCCTGCCGGCTTTTTCGATGGGAGGAGGAAGGAAATGAACAGGAGGATGCCGGCCACGACGACCGTCGCGTCCGCGAGGTTGAACGTGGGCCACCGTTCCATGCCGAGAAGACCGTAGAAGCGGAAGTCGAGGAAATCCACGACGCCCTCGGGCCGGAAGAGGCGGTCCACGTAGTTGCCCAGCCCGCCGCCGACCAGCGCGCCGAAGCACCACTTCTGGAACGTCGTGAGAGGGTCCCAGGTGAAGATGTAGTACAGGAAGAGCAGCGCGATCAC
>JBKQPS010000019.1:0-10828 GCA_052144915.1 Spirochaetia bacterium
CCCCGGCGGTGTTATGAATGGTCTTGAGCAACGAGGGGGCTGCTCAAACGCCGTAACTTAGAACGTCGAGCTGTTGGGGCGTCCGGTTTATAGACCTGCGACTAAGTTTCTGTTGGTGGGTCGGGACGCTGATCGCACTACAACCGCGGGGAAACTACCAATAATCGGTCCTTATCGAGAAGGACTCTCCGTGGCGGGCCCTGCCCTCTGGCGTACGGTCTGGCCAAAATCTTGGACAATGCGCCAAATGTTCTATGCCTCTGCGACCTCTCTTACTGCGACGCTTCTTCGAGTTGCTTCAGAGCGTCCGTGCCCTTCAACTTATGGTTGTCTTTCGCATAATCAAATGCTGTTTTTCCTTCGTTGTCTTTTCGTCTCATATCAGCGCCTGCCCTTAGGAGCGTTGTAATCACTTTGGAGTTTTTGTTGTACTCAGCGGCGAGCATCAGTGCGGTCGCGCCATAGATGTTCTGGGCATTGACGGCTGCACCAGCCTTAAGGAGCGTGCTGATCGCGTCGG
Source organism: Spirochaetia bacterium (assembly GCA_052144915.1). Lineage (GTDB taxonomy): Bacteria > Spirochaetota > Spirochaetia > SZUA-6 > Fen-1364 > Fen-1364. Next base: position 521 of record JBKQPS010000019.1, read on the forward strand.
GGTTCTGGTTGTTCCCAGCGGCGAGCATCAGCGCAGTCGCGCCATAGATATTCTGGGCGTTGACGGCTGCACCAGCCTTAAGGAGCGTAGTGATCACTTTAGGGTTCTGATTGTTTCCAGCGGCGAACATCAACGCGGTCAGGCCAGCGTCGCCTTGAGCGTTGACATCCGCGCCCTTGCTGATAGCAGCCAGCACATCCTGTGGAGTTCCAGTTTTTGCTAGCTCAAAGAAGTCCGTCGTTTGTGCATACGCCGAAGCAGCTAAAAGAACCGTAAGAACTACTGCAAGGACCATTCGCTTATTCACTTTGCACCTCCGCAGCCCTTGCCATTCTACATCTTCACCGTCCTATCCTCACTGCGGACAACTTGCCGCTCGCCGTGGATGTCGAGAACGCGTTTGAACCGCTCCAGATGTTCTTGGATTTCTACCTCGAGCGCGCCGTGGAGCATCTTCCTTGCGCCTTCACGTACGAGGTACGATATGCACTGTTGTTGCCGCCCTTTCCTATGCTCCGAAGACCTTGGACAAGTGGACAACTCTGCTATGTCGCCGCCCGCCCCTCGTGGCCAGTCGCCGCTGCCGTGATCCGCTCGGCCCGCTCCATCTGGAGGGCCTTTTCGATCAGCTTGAGAGCGCCCTCGATGCCGGAGACCGTTCCGAGGGAGAACGCCCGCGCCGTGGGGTCTACGGCTTTCGCTCCCGCCCTAGCGAGCTCCAGTTCCTTAACGAGCTCTTCGCGCACCTGGCCGAGACTTATCGCAACGGTACTTGGATGCGGTGAGTGCTGCCGCAGAAAGGCCTCGTCCTGAACGTCTTGTGAATCCTCAGTTGGTTTTTTGGTCCTACGCATCACCGTCGCCCCGCCTTTCCGTGATAACTTTCTCTTGTGGTCCCGTAATTGCTTTGACCGCGGCCACAACCCCGCTGACGGCGGCTACGGCGGCCAACGCCAGAGTCCACCAGAACCGGCGCGTGTTCCCTCGTCGGTCAAGTCCTTTCCGATCTCGTCGATCAGGTACTCATGTCCGACGATCGTGGGCGAGACTGTCTGCTCTGCCAGTTTTTGGCGAAACTCGTTTCGGCTTGCTATGGGATCGCGCCGGGAGCTCAGTTGAACGTTTTCTGCCACCTGCCAGCTGGGAAGGTTGTGATCAAGGATTGCCATCCGTCCGACTCTTTTTTATCTCAGCCCCTTGCGCTCCATGTACTGCATGACCGTTACACGCATCAGCAGACGGGGTAAGTTCTTGCCTTTGATTCTACCACGCGGGAAAAGTCACTGAACAGATGGGGAGCGCTTCCGAAAAGTTGGTAGGCATCCCGCAGGAAGGCGCCTGAGTGGAGGCCCTTGGGCAGAAACCTAGGGATCCAGACAGCAGGCACATTTTCCTGCGGATCATGGGAAGACTGGGACAGGATTCAGCGAATCCGCCCGAGTCCGAATGAGTGGGGGGGCTATTCTTCCGCTGGGCTGCCCTCGGGGACCTTCACGATGTGCTTCCTGAGATCAGCCGGTGCGAGGAGGTGCCGGGGAAGGAATGCACGCCCCGCGATGAACGTCGGGATGACCGCACTGGCGATGACCGTCGCCACCAGGGCGGAGTACTGCGCCTGGGAAATGATGCCGTGGCTGAAGCCGTAGAGGGCCGATATGGTTCCAAAAGTGAGTCCCGTCGACATCATCAGCGTGTAGTACCAGCGCTCCTGTTTCTGCTGCCTGAATCGTGAGATGAGAGGATAGAGGCCGAAAATCTTTGAAAAAACTTTGGCCAGGAAGAGGAGAAGAAAGACCGCCGGCGCGGCAATCAGGGTCGGGATGGACACGAATGAGCCGGCGCGAATGAAGTAGAAAGGCGTGAGAAAGCCCGTCGTCAGCGTTCGAAGTCTGCGAAGCCACAAATGTTCGGCGGAGGCAAATTCCGCGAGCACGATACCCACGACGTAGGCGGGAAGCACCGCTTCGCTTCCTGACCAGTAGGCGAGCGTTCCGAGGCCGAGGAGGACGAGGACGATCCACTTGGTCCTGATCGCGGCGGTCCTGTTCCCGTAGACCCTAGTGATGAGCTTCGTGATCGTCGGCAGCGCCGCGATCAGGACCGCGCTCGCCCCGATGAAGACGATGGTCTTGTACGTGAAAGGAGAGAACATGAGACCAAGGGCGATGACGGTCCCGAGGTCGTTGACGAAGCAGGCGCCGAGAATTCCCTTCCCGAACTCTGTCTTGTTCAGGCCGGTTTCCAGCATCACCGCGTAGACCACTGCCATGGACGTGGTGGACAGGGCGATGCCAGCCAGGAAGCTGGAAGGAACGGTCCACCCCAGGAGGAAGCGAGCCATCGCCGTTCCCCCTACGAAAGGCGCGATGAAACCGACGATTCCGACGATCGACACTTCCTTGAGCTTCGTGCGGATCACCACGGGATCCAGCTCGGCGCCGGCGAGGAACGTGAGCAGGACGGCGCCGGCGGAGGCAAGAAACACCAGCCACTGCTGGCTCCCGCCGAGCGAACCCTTGCCGAAGAAATGATCCGCGACGGCCGCCGCGGCGACGCCGATGCAGATTTCCACCAGGGCGATGGAAATGTCGAGATGGTAGGCGATGATCGCTGCCACGACAGAAATGCAGAGCCAGATACCGGCGAGAAAGAAAATCGACTCCACAGGGCTTTCCTCCTGGCGCTGACGGGTGTCAGGTAGGAGTCATCAGCCCCCGCGGGGCGGTTGCACGGCGAACTCCATCGCCACTCTTCTGCACGCGGAAAATAGTATGGATGTGCGGGAGAGGTCAAGAAGGCCTTCCTCAGGACACCGTGCGCCGGCGCTCCCCCTTGACTCCGCCTCCGCGGCGACTCCAGACTCGCGATCATGCACATACTCGTGATCGCCCTTCTCGCGGTCGTCCAGGGCGCCGCCGAGCTGCTCCCCATCTCCAGCTCTGCCCACGTCATCCTGCTGGAGAGGATCTTCGGGCTCGACCCGACATCGCCCGAAATGACTTTCCTCCTGGTCATGCTGCACACCGGCACGATGATCGCCGTGCTCGTGTATTTCTGGTCACGGTGGAGAAAGCTGCTTTCCCCGCAGAACAGCGGACGGTGGACGTTCGTCTGGATGCTCATTGCCGCGACGATCGCCACGGGCGTCGTCGGCCTGGGGCTGCAGGTCGTCATCGAGCATTTCGTCCTCGGCGGTAAAAGCGGTGCGGCGGTCGAGAACATATTCGGCAACTCGTGGATCATCGCCACGGGGCTTGCGGTGGTCGGGGTTCTCATCATCTGCGCGGGATTTCTTCCCGGATCAGCGGAAAGACCTCCTCGTCCCCGGGGTGCCACATTCCGGGCGATCCTGGTCGGGGCCGTCCAGGGCCTGGCGCTCCCCTTTCGCGGGTTCTCGAGATCGGGCTCGACAATCTCTGTCGGGCTTCTGACCCGCCTCACCCGCGGCTATTCGGAAGAGTTCAGCTTTGCACTGGCCTTGATCCTGACGATCCCCGTCGTCGGGCGGGAGGCCCTCAGATTGCGTCATGTGACGCCGGGATCGGCACCTGCGCTCGCAACTTTTCCCGTGCTCACGGGATTGATCGGGATGGTCCTGAGCTTTGCGGCGGGGCTTGCCGCCATCCGCTGGCTGTCCGCCTGGCTCGAAAAAGGGAAATGGGGCTACTTCGGTTTCTATTGCCTGGCCCTGTCAGGGGTGATTTTCGCGCTTGCGGGCGCGGGTGTGATCGCATAGGGCATCTGTTTCAGAAGCGCGCATGTTTCCAATGAAAGGGGGAGAAGATGGCCATCAAGGGCGAGTGGATCCGCTACGGAGAAGGATTGGGCTACTTCGCGGTGCCCGAGAGAGCGCCGACGCCGCTGCCGGGTGTCCTGGTCATCCAGGAGATCGGCGGCGTCAACACGCAGATCGAGGACGTGACGCGCCGCGTCGCTGCCGCGGGTTACGCGGCCCTCGCCCCCGACCTGTTTGCTGTTGACAGGAAGAGGCCCGAACCGTTGACGAAAGAGCGGATCGGGGAGGCGTTTGCGCTCTCGGCGAAGCTCCCGCCGGGGACATTGTTCGATCCGACGACCCGGGAGGCCGCGCTGGCAAAGCTCGGCGAATCGGAGCGGCTCAGGATCGGGGGAACCTTCGGCCGGCTGACCTCGTTCTTCGTCCCGGAAGGGCGAGAGTCTCTCATGGGACCCCTCCACCGCGGCTTTCGCCACCTTCACGACGAGCGTCCCGAGACACGCGGCCAGAAGATCGCCTGCGTGGGTTTCTGCATGGGCGGAGGTCTCTCGGCGCTGCTGGCCTGCGAGGAACCCGCTCTCTCCGGCGCAGCGGTGTTCTATGGCGCAAGCCCGGCGGCCGAGAAGGTCCCTCGAATCAACTGCCCGGTCATCGCCTTCTATGGCGCCATGGACCAGCGCGTCAACGCCGGCATCCCGGCATTCCAGGAGGCAATGCGGGCAGCCGGAAAGTCCTTCGAGCACCATGTCTACGAAGGCGCGGGGCATGCATTTTTCAACGACGATGCAGGCTCGTACAACCTGAAAGCGGCCCGGGATTCGTGGGCGCGCCTGCTCGCCTTTTTCGTGAAGACACTGTCGGGATAGGCGCGGCGTGGAACTGGCGCGGCAGCGGGAATCCGCGGCCCCCGGGCGCGAGTGCCTCGTCATGGCCAAGCCCGCCGGGCCTCGGTGCAACCTGGCCTGTACGTACTGCTACTACCTCGGGAAAGAGGCGGTCCTGCCGAAGGGTCCGGGCCGCCTGCCCCGGGACCTGCTCGAGATCTACATCGCGCAGATGCTCCAGGCCTCGCACGGGCCCGTCACCCACTTCGAGTGGCACGGGGGAGAGCCGACGCTCCTGGGCCTGGACTATTTCCGCGAGATCGTCCGGATGCAGCGTGTGCATCTGCCCTCGGGGCGCACGCTGTCCAACGGACTGCAGACGAACGGCTGTCTCCTGGACGGGGCCTGGGCGGGGTTTCTGGCGCGGGAAGGCTTCTCCGTGGGCCTGAGCCTGGACGGGCCGGCGGAGCTCCACGACGCGTTCCGCAAGGACGCGGCCGGACGGGATACGCATGCGCGGGTGGAGAAGGCATACATGCTCCTGCGGGAGCGAGGCGTGTTCGTCAACCTGCTCTGCGTGATCAACGCGCGAAACGCGGCGGCGCCGGACGTCGTCTACGACTACTTCCGCAGGCTCGGCGCGTCGCACGTCCAGTTTCTCCCGCTGGTCGCAGGAGCCTCCTGTCCCGCTTCCACGGCGGCGCCGCCGGAAGCAATCGGAGAGTTCCTGTGCCGCATATTCGAGCGCTGGATACGCGAAGGTGTGGGCCGCCTGGTCATCCAGAACATCGACGAGGCCCTGCGGCCGCTCTACGGCGTTTCGCACGCGCTCTGCGTCCACCGGGAAACCTGCGGAGATGTCGCGGTTCTCGAGCGTGACGGGGGCTTCTACGCGTGCGACCACTTCGTGGATGCCGGCCACCGGATCGGGACCCTGGGAGAGCGGACCCTCGCGGACCTGTGCGCCGACCCGCGAATGCTCGCATTCGGAAATGCGAAACGCAACGCGCTGCCCCGGGTCTGCCGGGAGTGCGAGGTGCTTTCCTCCTGCAACGGAGGGTGCCCGAAGGACCGCGCTCCCGCCGCCTCCGGAGAAGCCGGCGGCCTCAACAGGCTCTGTCCCGCCTACAAGAGGTTCTTCGTGCACAGCAGGCCGGCGCTGGCGCGCCTGGCCGCGCACATGCGCGCCGGCCTGCCGCTCAGGGAGTTCCGGCCTCTCGCATCCTGAACGGCCGCCGACTGCAGGGGGTCTGGCCCGCGGCGGCAGCGCCCGGGTTTTCGCGTTACCCCGCGTTCACCGGCGCCCTGTAGCCCAGGCCGAATCGATCCGTGACGGGGATGCTCAAGTGGCGTTCCCGGATAAGGCGGAACTGCGCGGGGTCGGTGACCACCTCGGCAGGCCGCCGGACGCTCCGCACGAGGAAATCGGCCTCGGGCGGATAGCAGGCAATGGGCACGCCGTGCTCCGGGTCGAACTGCGCATCCCCGGGCAGCCGGGTGACCTTCGCGTTTGTGGGAAGGTTCGCGTTCTGGTAGCGCAGGTCCATGCTCCATCGCACCTGGTCCGTCCTGTTCTTGAAGCTCGCGTGGGCCGTGCGATTCGTCACCAGCAGTACTCCGCCCTTGCGCACCGGGCAGGCGACACGGCGCCCCGTCCGGGGAAACTCGGATGGCTCGATCTGGAGGTACTTCCCGTTTTCCGACACCTTGTGCCGGACGACCGGGCTGCGGTGGCTCCCCGGCATCACCCACATGCAGCCGTTCTCCTCGTCCGCGTCGACGAGAGGGAGCCACATGGTGACGACCAGGCTCTTGTCGCAGTACGGCTCGAAGTAGCTCGAGTCCTGGTGCCAGGGCACCTCGCCGTACCCGTAGTTGGGGATCTTGGGCCGCAGGCGGTAGACGGAGCTGGCGATGATTTCCTCACCGACCAGCTGCTCGGCGATATTCACGAGGTTGGGATTGCCGATCAGGTGAAATATCGCCGGCCCGTGCAGGAATCCGTTCCAGATATCCAGGGCGATCTTGTCCGTCTCCCTGCTGATCCGGGCGAGCCGGGTCTCGAAACCTTCCTCCTCGTAGGGACGGGAGAGCTTTCCGGCGGCCACCAGTGCGCGCGCCCGCGTGTCGATCTCCTCACCGATCTCGTCGATGACCGGCTGAAGCTCGTCCGTCGGGATCACCCCTTCGAGCACGACGTAGCCTTCCCGGTGGAAGAAAGAGATCTCGTCCGCCGTCATGATTCGACCGGTCGACTGTACCATCCTGGGTCACCCCCGTGAAAACATAGTGACAGGGAATGTGCGGGTCAAAGGAAATGGGCCGCACTCCCCACAAGGATGGTACAATATGGCACCAGAATTGACAAATTGTACCAGCTCCGCAGGGTGAGCAGATGTCCCTGCCTAAATGATCCGGAAGTAGTCCACCAGCGTGCATCGCCTCTCGCGCGTGAAGGTGCGGGCCCGCGTGAGGCCCTCCCCGGTGGGGCTTGCGATCGTGAACGAGGCGTATCCCGCCCCTCCCTCTCCGAGACCGGCGAAATTCGGCCCGTTCTTCACGAACAGCGAGCAGTTCATCACCTTCGCCATCCGCGACAGCTTCTCGATGTCGTGGGAGTGGATCATCGCAGTGTGGCGGAATCCATGCTCCGCTTTCACGGCGAGGTCGATTGCCTCATCGGCGTTTCTCACGCGTACCAGCGGGATCACGGGCATCAGCTGCTCCGACCACACCAGGGGGTGGCTGCTCTCCACGTCCATGAAGAGGAGGCGCGTGTCCGCGGGCACATCGATTCCGGCGGCCCGGGCGATAACGGCAGGATCCTGTCCCACCAGCTCCTTGTTCGGCGGGCTATGCCGGCCCGGTCCGGCGTCCTGCGGGAGAACGGCCCGGGTCACGGCCAGGATCTGGATGCCGGTGAGCTCGAATGCCCCCCGCCCCCGCATCTCCTGCTTCAGCCGGTCCGCCACGCCCTCGACGACGAAAATCTCCTTCTCGCAGGTGCACACCACGTTGTTGTCGAAGCCGGCGCCGGCCACGATATCCCGGGCGGCCTTGGCGATGTCCGCGGTCTGGTCGACCACGACCGGAGGGTTCCCCGGGCCCGCGCAGATCGCCTTCTTCCCGCTGGCCATCGCGGCCTTCACGACGCCGGGGCCTCCCGTTACCACGAGGAGCGCCACGCCGCGGTGCTTCATCAGCTCACCGGCGCTTTCGATCGTGGGATTCGCCGCGGCGCACAGGACGTTTCCCGGGCCGCCTGCCGCCATGATGGCGTCGTTCAGCAGGGAAATGAGTCGGTTGGACACGCGCCGCGCGCCCGGATGGACATTGAAGACGACCGAGTTTCCCGCGGCGATCATGCCGATCGAGTTGCTGGTTATCGTGGCAATCGGATTGGTCACAGGGGTGACCGCGCCGATCACCCCCCAGGGCGCGCGCTCGGTGATCGTCAGCCCGTGCTCGTCGGAAAACGCCGCCGGCTCCACGTCTTCGGCACCCGGCGTCTTCAGCGCGGCCAGCGCGTTCTTCACCTGCTTGTCCCGGATGTTTCCCAGGCCGGTCTCAGACACGGCGTCCGACGAAAGGGACTCGTTCTGCGAGAGGACGGCGCGGCGCATCGACTCGATGATCCACCGCCGGGTATCCAGGGGCAGCGCCGCAAGCTCCTGCTGGGCGCTCGCCGCGGCCGCAACGGCAGAGTCGATGTCCGGGAAAATCCCCGCGCCGGCCGGTGAGGCAGGCCTCGCCTCTGCGACGGACCCTCGGAGCAGGGCCTGCACGTCCTCGCTTTTCAGCACCTGCTCGACAATGTGCCGTATTTCTTCAGTCGGACTCGACATGCCGCAGCCGTCCTTTCGACCCGCGCGCAGTCTCCCACAACGATCCGCGACGGTCAATTCTCGCCGCGGGCAATCCGGTCCGCCGTCGCCGGTGCTGCCCCGGGCCCGGCCGCTGCTTCTTCCGGACGCTAGCCCGTGACCGCGCCCTTGCTCGCGGAGGAGACCAGGCGGGCGTATTTCGCCAGGGCTCCCGTGGCATACGCGATGCCGCGCGGCTTCCATGCGGCACGACGCCGTGCCAGCTCCGCCGGCGGGATGTCCACGGTAATCGTCTTGCGGTGGGCGTCCACGGTGATCATGTCCCCGTCTTTCACCAAGGCAATGGTTCCGCCGTCCCGTGCCTCGGGGGCGACGTGTCCGACGAGCATTCCCCGGCTGCCGCCCGAGAACCGGCCGTCGGTCACCAGGGCCACGTCCCTGATGAGGCCGGCGCCGGCCAGCGCGGAAGTCGGCGCGAGCATCTCGCGCATGCCCGGTCCCCCTCGCGGACCCTCATTGCGGATGACCACCGTGTCACCCTTGCGGATGGACTTGTCCAGGATCGCCTTCAAGGCTTCCTCTTCGCTCTCGAAGACCCTCGCGGGACCCTTGTGGAGAAACTCGCCGATGCCGACGGTCTTCAGGACCGCCCCTTCCTCGGCGAGGTTGCCCTTGAGGATGCTGATGGGCCCTTTCGGGCTCACGGGCTTTTCCAGCGGGTGGATGACGTCCTGGCCGGAAAGATCGCCGCTCACGTCCTCGAGGTTCTCTGCCACCGTCTTTCCTGTGGCCGTGAGGCAGTCGCCGTGCAGCAGGCCGGCGTCGAGGAGCACGCGCATGACCTTCTGGATGCCTCCGACGCCGTGCAGGTCCGTCATGACGTGGCGACCGGCGGGCTTCATGTCGCACAGGGTCGGCGTGGTGTCGTAGAAGGAGTTGAACTCGAAGATGTCCAGGCTCACCCCCGCCTCCACGGCAAGGGCGAGGAGGTGGAGCACCGCGTTCGTGGAGCCCCCGACGGCCAGGACCACGCGGATGGCGTTCTCGAACGCCTTGCGGTTCATGATCATGCGCGGGGTGATCCCCCGCGCAAGGAGACTCATGACCGCAGCTCCGGCGCGGGCAACCTCTTCACTCTTCTTCGTATTGACGGCGGGCATCGAGGCATTCCCGGGCAGGGCGATGCCGATGGCTTCCATTGCCGACGCCATGGTGTTGGCCGTGTACATGCCGCCGCAGGCCCCCGGACCCGGACAGGCGGCGCACTCGATCCCGTGGCGCTCCTCCTCGGTGATTTCGCCGGTGCTGAACTTCCCGACCGCCTCGAACGCGCTCACGATGTCGACCGGCCTGCCCTTGTAGAGCCCCGCGGCAATGGTGCCGCCGTAGACGAACACGCTGGGCAGGTCCAGGCGTGCCATGGCCATCACGGTGCCGGGGATGGTCTTGTCGCAGCCGCCGATGCCGAGAATGGCATCCATCTGGTGCCCGCGGATGACCAGCTCGATCGCATCCGCGATCGCCTCGCGGCTGATCAGCGAGCACTTCATGCCCTCGTGGCCCATGGCCTCGCCGTCCGTGACGACGAACGTGTTGAACTTCAGCGGCACGCCGCCCGCCGCCGCGACGCCGGTCTTTGCCACGGCCGCCAGCTCGTCGAGGTGAACGTTGCACGGCGTGACCTCGCTGCCGGCGCTCGCGATACCGACGATCGGCTTGTCGAAATCCTCGTCCGTGAACCCCACGGCGCGGAGCATCGCCCGGTTGGGCATCCGTTCGACGCCGCCGGTCATGATCCGGCTGCGCGCGTTCAGCGCTTTCTGCACGTCCACTGAAGTTTTCATCGTGTTCCCCCTATGCGCGGAAATTGTTCACGTAGGGTATCCGTGCGGCTGTCGCCCGGATGGATTTTTCGTTCGCCAGG
>JBKQPS010000020.1:0-40437 GCA_052144915.1 Spirochaetia bacterium
GTGGATGTGGTCGTGCGCCGCCGCCGGGACAGCGGCCCGGCGCGGCACCCGCCTGCCCCTGCTCCGGCGGAGGACGCGGACATGCACCTCACGTATTTCTACAACATGCCGCACATTTTCGGCAGGGTCGTGGACGCGGGCGACGGCACGCCGGTCATCGCCGCCCAGGCCACCCTCTGGATCGATGAACGGGTCTCCGTCCCCGCCGAGCCGGGATGGCGCAACCCCTACACCACGAACGAGCAGACACGCGGGTATTTCAGCTTCTGGCCCCAGGTCGAGATCGGCGAGGCGGAGACGATCCGCGTCCAGATGCGCATTGCCTTCGAGCACGGCCGCTACGCGCCTTTGACGTTCCGCAAGTCCCTGAAGGTGGCCGGAGACTTTTTCGTCCACGACTACATCAGGGGCGACAAGCTCCTCGACGTCGGGACGCTCTCCCTCCAGCCCGCCTGACAGCCGCACGGCTGTTCGCTTGCCTTCCCCTCACCGCGACGCTACCTTTTGTGCATCGCTGAAAGTTCCATGGAGGGCCGAGATGGAACCGAGGAAGATCACGCCGGACGCCCTGAAGCGCGTCATTGCTGACCTCAAGACGGGCAGCGAGAAAGCGATCGGGACCTGGCTTTTCAAGGGATACCGGCTGCAGGTGAGCAGGTACAAGTCCTCCGGCACCGAGAGATCGGCGCTCCTGTACAGGAAACGGAGGGACGGAGGGCTGTGCGTGCGCTGCGGGACGAAGGTGACGAGAAAGAATCCGCTCACCGGAGCCTTGTACCGCCTCTGCGACACGCACAGAAAAGAAATCGACCGAAAGTAGCCGCCCGTCGAGTCACCGCGGTACCCCGCGGATTCGCGTCGCGGTACTCCGCGGATTTTAGCGAACAGCGGGGATTCGCGCCGCGGTACTCCGTGGATTCTCCCGTCAGGGTGAAGCCGCCGCGGGCGGAAGGACGGGCGCGAACGGTCGAACCGGCGTCAGCGGCTGGACCAGGGGTGCCGGTTGCGCCAGCGTCGGCGGCGTGTCCGGCACGGGGGCAACAGGCCCCTCGCGGTGCGTCGGCGCCGCCGACGGGTCGGGGAAGCGCGACAGCAGGTACGCGTAGCGCTGCGACATCTGCGCGCTTTTCGAAAAGGACTGCACGTCGTATCGCAGCGGGTTGGTGATGATCGTCGCCAGGCGGCGCAGCTCGTCCAGTCCCAATCCGCCGACCCCGGTCTTGTAGTAATAGGCCGATGCCGCGCCGATTCCGAATATTCCTTTTCCCCATTCGATGACGTTCAGATAGAGCTCGAGGATCCGGTCTTTCGGCAGGATGAGGCTCATTTCGACGGCGATCAGGGCCTCGGCGTACTTGCGGAGGTACGTCTTGCGGGGAGTGAGGAAGAGGTTGCGCGCCAGCTGCATGGGGATCGTGCTGCCGCCCACCGCGGTCCTGCCGATCGACGAGTTGATCGTCCACGCCTCGCGGATGGCACCGAGGTCGATGCCGTGGTGGGAATAGAAGCGGTAGTCTTCCAGCCGGATCACCATGCGGCGCGCCACGCGCGGGATCTGGCGCAGGGGAACGAACCGGATGGGCCGCGTCTTCTCGTGGGCCGTCACGCCCCGGTAGATCATGAGCGCGGTCGCGGGCGGGTTCCAGCGGAGGAGCACGAGGCTGGCAACGAGAACGAGGAAGAACAGCGCCGCGTGGGCGGCAATGGCGAAAATGACCAGCGCCCGGAAGAACCTCGCCGCGAGACGAGTGGGACGGGCGACGTCACGCAGCCAGGCGCGCATCCGCGCCGCTGTTGGAATGGAGGAGAGGAAGCGCATGCGGATTGCCCGAAACGATACGAAAGGCCGCGGCGAAAGTCAAGCGCGTCCGTGATAGAGTGTCCGCCGTGATTCACCCGGCGTCCGTCGGGGAGGCGCGGCGCCGCCTCCCTCGGGACTTCATCCAGGCGCTCGACGCGGCTTTTCCACAGGCCTCCGCGGAGGCGATCCTGCGTGGCATGGGGGCGCGCCGCCGCACGACGCTTCGCGTGAACACGCTGCGCGCGAGCGTGCCGGCAATCCTCGCGCTCTTCCGCGAGCGGGCCGTGAAGCACGAGCGGGTCCGCTGGTACCCCGATGCGTTCGTGCTGCGCGACCTGCGCGAGCGCGACGTCGAGCCCTGGGAGGCCTACCGCGAGGGGCACGTGTACCTGCAGAGTCTCTCCAGCATGGTCCCCGCCCTGGCCCTCGGCCCCCGCCCGGGCGAGCGGATCCTCGACCTCGCCGCGGCGCCCGGCAGCAAGACCACGCAGATGGCCGCCCTCATGGAAAACAGCGGCTCCATCTGCGCCAACGACGTGGACCCGATCCGAGCGCAGAGGCTCGCGTACAACCTCCGCCTGCAGGGCGCCCGCATCGCCGAGGTCAGGGTCGGCCGCGGAGAAAAGCTGGGCGAGGAGCTGCGGGACACTTTCGACCGGGTCCTCGTGGACGTGCCGTGCTCGGGTGAAGGACGGTTCGTGGTATTCGAGCCCGCGACGTCGCGGTCGTGGTCGACGAAGACGGTCGCCGAGTGCGTCCGGCTCCAGCGACGCCTGCTGGCCAGCGGCACCGGCGCGCTGAAGCCCGGCGGCGCGCTGGTGTATTCCACCTGCACCCTGAACCTGGACGAGAACGAGAGGGTCATCCAGTGGGCCCTGGACGCCCTCCCCCTCGAGGTGCAAAAGCTGCCGCTGGCAATTCCCGGCACCTACGAGGGGATGGCCCGGGGCCTCGACCCCCGGATTTCCCGGGCGCTGCGAATCTTCCCGGACGCGCAGAGGGAGGGTTTCTTCGTCTGCCTGCTGCGGAAGATCCGTTGACCCCTGCGGGCGGGGTGCATAGGATTGCGGCATGAACGCACCGGTGAAAGTGGGAGCCTGCCTCGCCATTCTCTCCCTGTCCCTCGCCTCCTGCGCCGACACGCGGTACACCCTCCGGCCCGTCGACCTGCCGACGGATCTCGACCGCTACCTGCGGGAAGAGGAGGCCCGGATTCCCGGCATTACTCCCGGTGCGGAGAAGTCGATCGTCTGGGCGGGAAAGCCGGGCGTGAAGACTCCGTTCTCCATCATCTACCTGCACGGCTTTACCGCGACGCGGCAGGAAGTGGCGCCCGTCTATGACCTGATCGCGCATTCGATCGGCGCGAATATCTTCTATACAAGGTTCACCGGCCACGGGATGAGCGGGGAGGCGCTGGCCGCCGCGACCCTCGATGACTGGGTCAACGACACGTGGGAAGCGTACAAGATCGGCGAGCGCATCGGTGACCGTGTCATCGTCGCCGCGACCTCGAACGGCGCCCCCCTCGCCCTGTGGCTCGCCGGGCAGAGTGCGCCCAGGGTCGCCGCGATTGCACCCAGGGTCGCCGGCCTCGTTCTCGCCTCCGCGAACGTGAAGCCCGCGGACGCCGCCACCGAGCTCCTGCTCTGGCCCTGGCCCGTGCCCCGCATCGTCCTCTCGGCATTCGTCGGTCCTGTGCGCACCGTGCATGCGAAGAATGACCAGGACGCCCGGTACTGGACGAAGCGCTATCCGTCGCGCGCGCTGGTGACGATGATGGCAACCGTGAAGCTGGGTCGAAGCGTGCGGCTGGAGGGCATCACGGTGCCGTCTCTCTGGCTCTACACGAACAGGGACGACGTGGTGAGTCTTCCCGAGCTGAAAAAGTTCTACCAACGAATCGGAAGCGTGAAGAAAAGGCTGGTGCAAATTCCGGACGCGACGGGCCACGTGCTCGCCGGGGCCATCCTGTCGCCGGGAAGCACGGAGGAGATGGTCTCCCTGGTCTCCTCCTTCCTTCGGGAGGCGGTGATCACCGGATCCGATTGAGCGGCCGATCAGCCGTGCGGCAGGGGCCCGAAGTACTGGTGGTACCAGCAGCGGATGTTGCCATTGTAGAGCTTGCGGTTGCGGGTGGCCCGCGCGCCGAAGCATCGCGCGAAATCTTCCCGGGCACTGAGCACGAAAAATGACCACGTCGACAGCCGGGAGCGCAGGGAGCCCAGGGCACGGGCGAGTTCCTGCGCCTCGCCTGCGCTTCCCAATCGCTCCCCGTAGGGCGGATTGCAGACCAGGCACCCGAAATCCCCTCCGGGAAGGAAGGACTCCAGCGGCACGGCGCAGAACCGGATGAGGTCGTCCACCCCCGCGGCGGCGGCATTGGCAGCCGCCGCCCTGACCATGCCGGGATCGCGGTCGGATGCATCGATTCGGATGTTCGCCGGCGTGACCCGTGCCTCGCGTGCCGATGCCCGCACCTCGCCCCAGAGCGCGGCGGGGAACAACGGCCAACCCTCGGCGGCAAACACGCGGCCGATTCCGGGAGCGACGTTCGCGGCCAGGAGCGCCGCCTCGATGGCGATCGTCCCGGACCCGCAGACAGGGTCCGCGAAGGGGCGCGAAGGATCCCAGCGGGAGAGAAGCACCAGCGCGGCCGCGAGATTCTCGCGCAGCGGCGCCTCGCCGGTGTGCCGCCGGTAGCCTCGCTTGTGCAGGCCGCGGCCGGTCGTGTCCAGGGACACCGTGGCCCGATCCTTCTGGAGGCTGAGCTGCACGTCGTAGCGCGGGCCGGTTTCCGGCAGGAGAGCCGCGGGGCCGCGCAGCGCGTCGACGATGGCCTTCTTGGCCACCGACTGCAGGGACGGGACCGCGGTAAGCTTCGATCCTGCGCTGCGCGCATCCACGGTGACCGCGGGGAAAGGCGCGAGGAAATCCCGCCAGGGCAGCGAGCGGACTCCCTGGTAGAGCGCATCGAAGTCCGGCGCGGGGAACTCGCCCACCTGGATCAGGATCCTGTCCGCGGCACGGAGCCAGACATTGCAGCGGGCAACATCATGCGCCGTCGCGTCGAAGAGCACGCGCCGGTCCTCCACGCGCGTGCCGCCGATTCCGAGGCCTTCGATCTCCGATCGGACCACGGACTCCAGGCCGAAGGACGCCGCCGCGGCGCAGGCGTATCGAAACCCCTTCACCGCGCGAGTATACTTTGATATGCTGGATGACGAACAGCCAGTCGAGAAGAACGTTGCGTACTCGAAACACACACGGAGCGGAGAAAGCCCTGACCCGGAGCGCGGGGAGATAGGATGGAGCGCGTCCTGATCACCGGCGCGAACGGATTCATTGGCTCCAACCTCTGCCGCTATTTTCTCGATCACTCCTACGACGTGTGCGGCCTGGTCCGACGGACGTCCGACCTCCACTTCCTCGACGGGCTTCCCGTCACCCTCCGGCAATGCGATCTTTCCGAGCCGGCTCCGATCGATTTCCCCGGCGGGATAGACTACGTGATCCATGCCGCCTCCCTCGTCCGCGATTCCGCGTCGATGGAAGAGGCCCGCCGCAACACTTATGATACGACCCGGAACCTGATCGACCAGTTGCGGGAGCGGCGCGTGGCCCTGAAGCGCTTCGTCTACATTTCCACGGCCCTTGTTCTCGGCCACAGAGCGACCGACATCTCGGAGGAAAACCCGGGGCGGCCCGCCCTCGGCGTGCGGCCGTACGTGAACGCGAAGGTCGTGACCGAGGCCCTGCTCCTGCAGGAGTTCCGCGAGCACGGGCTGCCCGTGGTCATCCTGCGGCCGTCGGATGTCTACGGCCCCAATGACAGGACTTCCAGCCTGCGGTTGCTGAAGGGAATCGAAGACGGGTGGCCGACGGTCATCGGCAGTGGAAACCGGATCCTCAGCTTCTGCGACGTCGGGAACCTCGTCCGCGCCTGCCACCTCGCCTGCCTGATGCGGGGCCGCGACGGCGCGGCCTACGCCGTGACAAACGGCCAGGACATCACGTGGCGCCAGCTCATGAGTTTCTTTCAGGAGAGGCTTGACAGGAGGCAGCGGCTGTACGTTCCGCTCATCGCCGCGTATGTCATCGCGCTCGCCCTGCAGCTCCTTCACGACGTCATTCCCGCCGTCCCCCGGCGCATTTCCTACTACCCGGTGAGCAAGATCGGACGTGACACGAGCTACGACATCTCGCGCACCCGCCAGGAGCTCGGCTACGAACCGGACCAGGACCTCGAACGGCAACTGGAGTCCATCCTGCGGTGGTACCAGGGGGAAAAGAGCTCGGGCCGGATCGAGAGCATGCGGCGGAGGCAGGAATGACCGCGTTGTTCTTCTCTATCACGTCGGCCATCGCGGCCATCGTGAGCGATCCGTACGCGGCGCTCTTCTGCTGCATCGGCGTTTCATTCGTCCTGCTCTCCTCCGTTCTGAACGTCCACTCGCTCACACGCAACACGCCGCACGACTACGGTCCGGTCATGGTGTATTTCGCAAGCTTCTTCGCCCTGATGTTCGTCTTCCCCCTGTCCCTGGTGCTCATCGACGGTCCGCGGGTGGGGATGTACCCCTGGACGCTGGGGCTGCGCCTTGGAGACTGGCGGACCGGCCTCACCATCATGGTCATCGCCCTCCCCCTGCTCGCGCTGAGCCTGCTCCTGGGGTCGAGCGATCCCGAGCTGCGGAGGACGTACCCGTTCGCCAAGGAGGCGCTGGAAAAGCCCGGGCGCTTCGTTCTGTACGAGGCGGCGTACGTGGTTTTCTACTATCTCGCGTGGGAGTTCGCCTTCCGGGGGGTTGTGCTGTACGGGCTGCTCGCGTTCCTGCCGCACACGATTCCCGGCATCGCGGTGGCGATCATGGTGCAGACCTTCCTCTCCACCATCTACCACATCGGGCACCCCCATTCCGAGGTCGTCGGGGCGTTCATCCTGGGCCTGGCCGCAGGGGCCGTGGCCGTCGTCACCGGTTCCATCCTGTACGGCTTGTTCTACCACGCGTTGGCCGGTGTCTTGAACGATTGGCTTGCGTATCGTAGGCTCGCGCGGGCACGCCGCCCCGCACGCGCGGCGGGCTGACACCAGGAGCGGAGGTTCATGGGCAAAAAGATTCTCATGCCGTATCTCGCGGCCGGGCTCGGCCACCTCATCCTTGCGCAGGCGATCGCCCACTACGTGCACCGGATGCGGCCCGACTGGGACGTGCGGCTGATGGACGCGGCCCGTGACCTGGACGACGAGCTGATGCGGAAGACCTTCGTCGACATGTGGCGGGTATTCCTGCGGATGCCGCACTTCCTCTCCCGGGCGGTCTTCTTCCTGGAGCGCCTCGCGCCGGGTCTCACGCGCGCGGTGAACCTTCGAAGCTTCCGCACCGCGGTGCCCAAGGCCGCGGCGTACCTGGCCGCGCAGAAGCCGGACCTCATCATGTCGACTCACTGGGCGTGCTCGCACCTGTTCTCCCTCGCGCAGCCGCAGCGTCGGATTCCCCTCTTCTACATCTACGGGGAGCTGCGCGCGACCTACAGCGTCATCAACTGCGGGGCGGACCGTTACTTCACGCTGTCCCCCCGGATCGAGGAAGGCCTTGCCCGGTTCGGCGTGGACCCGGCGCGGATGCGGCGCGTCTCGATGGTCGTGGACCCACGCATGGTGACCAGCGAAATCCCCCGCGACGTGCTGCGCCGCGGCCTGGCCATCCCGCAGGAAGACCTCCTCGTCGTCCTCAGCCTCGGCGGGGAGGGAATCGGCCGCACGCTGCCGTTCATCGAGGCTTTCGCCCGTGACGTGAAGGGCGCATCCCTCGTCGTCCTCACGGGCCGCAACTCGAGCCTCCTTTCGTCGATCCAGGAGCGCATCAGGAGCGATTCCGTGATCGCCATGGGATACCAGGAGGACATCAGCGGAATCATCGCCGCCGCCGACGTCCTGGCGGGCAAGTGCGGGACCGGCTACGCCATGATGGCCATCGCCACGGGAATCCCCCTCATCGTCACGCACCTCGGGGCGCCGAACGAGCGCGCCAACATGCGCCACATCGTGGAAAACGGAAATGGCTGGTACTGCCCCCGGCCGCGGCTCTTCACGGCGCGGGTGTCGGGCCTCGCCCGGGAGCGCGCCGCCTGCCGCGACTCGACCGGCGCGAGGGCGGCCGTGGCGCGGCGCAATGGCGCGGAGGAAATCGCCGCGGCCATCGTGGAGACGCTGGCATGAAGCTGGGTTTCGACCTTCGGGAGCGCTCGACCTTCCGGACGGTGATGCGCTTCGCGCTGATCGCCGTGATCCTTGGCTTTGGCGTGAACGCCCTGCTCGGTCTCTTCATGGACCCGTCACAGCTGATCGCGTCCCTGCGCAAGGTGAAGATCGTCTATTTCGCCGTGCCGCTGCTCCTGTTCGTCGCCTCCCACGTCGTGGATTCGCTGCGGCTGAAGCTCGTCGTCTCGCAGTTCAGGATCCGTCTCACCTTCGTGCAGGCCTTTTACAACAGCGCCGTGGGGACGTTCTTCACGAACATCACCCCGATGACCGCCGGAGGCCAGCCGTTCCAGATCTACCACCTCAGCGTGGTCGGCGTGCCGGCGGAGATCTCCACGAACGTCATCATGTCCCGGTTCGTGGAGCAGGCGATGACGTCCCTCGTGATCTCCCTGTTCTTCCTCACGCAGATCTCGTGGGTCGCCTCGACGCTCGGCATGGGCTTCCGGCTCATCTACATCGCCCTCGGGGTGTCGCTCCTCATGACGATGCTGATGCTGACTCTCCTTATCTGGCCGCACTTCATCGGGAGGGTGGCCATGATGCTGGAGCGCACGTCCCTGGGACGACTGGTCGGACGGGTGAGCGGCAAGCACAACTGGGCGCCCAGCCTGCACCGCTGGTCGCACCGCCTGCGGGAGAATGTCCGCACCCTTTGGGCGAAGAAGACGTGGGTCATGGTGATCGACATCCTGATGGGGGTCGGGAACATCCTCCTGCACGCCTGGTCCCTGCAATTCGTGCTGGAGGGCGTCGTGGGCGTGAAGCTTTCCTTCCTCGCGGTGGTCATCACCTACGTGATCCTGTGGCAGGTCGTGTTCTACGTGCCGACCCCGGGTGCCAGCGGCAGCGTCGAGGGCGCTTTTGCCGCCGTGTACGCGGGCATGACAAGCGCCCTGGGGCCGACCATCGTCGCGATCTTCGTCTGGCGCTTCGCGACCTACTACATGCTCCTCCTCTTCGACGGGATCATGTACGTGGTCCTGGGCCGCTCGGCCAACGCCAGCGCCCGCCGGGTCCCGAGGACCGCCTGATCGCAGACTGGCAATCCGACTCATCGATCGAGAGAAAGTTCACGGAGGTTCGAAACGAAACGTTGTGTCCGCATTCCCGGCCGGATCGGGCTCGGTTTCATGGGAATCGACGCCGCGTACTAGGCCGGCGCGAATCAGCGACACGGCACGAACCGGCGCCATTGACCCCTCATCGCCCCATGATTATCATCCCGCCATGACCGCGTACCCCTTCAGCGATATCGAGCGCAAGTGGCAGTCGTACTGGGAGACGCACAAGACGTTTCGGACCACCGAGGACCCCTCCGTCCCCCGCGAGAAGCGCCGCTACGTGCTGGACATGTTCCCCTATCCTTCCGCGGCGGGGCTCCACGTGGGGCACCCCGAAGGATATTTCGCCACCGACATCTACTGCCGCTACCTTCGCATGAAGGGCTTCCAGGTCATGCACCCCATGGGCTTCGACTCCTTTGGCCTGCCGGCGGAGAACTACGCCATCAAAACCGGCACGCACCCCCGGGTGTCCACCGAGCAGAACATCGCCCGGTTCACGACGCAGATCAAATCCCTGGGCTTCTCCTACGACTGGGACAGGCGAATTTCCTCGTGCGAGCCGGAGTACTACCGATGGACGCAGTGGATATTCCTTCGCCTCTGGGAGAAGGGGCTCGCCTACGAGGCGGAGGTGCCCATCAACTGGTGCCCTTCGTGTCTCACGGGGCTGGCGAACGAAGAGGTGAAGGACGGCCTCTGCGAACGCTGCGGGACGCCGGTGACCCGGCGCAACCTCCGGCAGTGGATCCTGCGCATCACCGCCTACGCGGAGCGCCTCCTGGCCGACCTGGGCATGCTGAACTGGTCCGAGTCCCTGAAGCTGATGCAGACGAACTGGATCGGGCGGAGCGAAGGGGCGAACGTGCGTTTTCCGCTGGAGAAGGGCACGGATTCGATCGAGGTCTACACGACGCGTCCCGACACGCTGTATGGCGCCACCTACATGGTGCTCGCGCCCGAGCACCCGCTCGTGCCGAAAATCTGCACGCCCGCGCAGAAGAAGGCGGTCGACGAGTACGTGCGGGCCGCCGCCATGAAGTCGGACATGGAACGGACCGAGCTCGCCAAGGACAAGACGGGCGTGTTCACCGGCGCATACGCGGTGAACCCGGTGAACGGGAAGAAGATCCCCGCGTGGATTTCCGACTACATCCTCATCTCGTACGGCACGGGAGCCATCATGGCGGTGCCCGCGCACGACGAGAGGGACTTCGCCTTCGCGAAAAAGTTCGGCCTGCCGATCGTGCAGGTCGTCTCGAAGGACGGGAGCGTGCGCGAGCTCGCGGAGGCGGATCCCACCGACGGGACCGCCGTCAACTCGGGTGAGTTCGACGGCCTGTCCACGGCGGAGTTCAAGAAGCGGATCGTCGCGTGGCTGGAGAAGAAAGGCATCGGGGCCCGGGCAGTCAACTTCAAGCTGCGCGACTGGATCTTTTCCCGGCAGCGCTACTGGGGTGAGCCGATCCCGCTGGTGCACTGTCCAAAGGACGGGACCGTCGCGGTTCCCTATGACCAGCTTCCGTTGAAGCTGCCGGAGGTGAAGACCGTCATCCCGTCCGGCACGGGGGAGAGCCCCCTCGCCGCGATCCCCGAATGGGTGAATACGACCTGCCCGAAATGCGGCGGCCCTGCGAAGCGGGAAACGAACACCATGCCCCAGTGGGCCGGTTCGTGCTGGTACTACCTGCGCTATCTCGACCCCGGAAACAGCGCGGCCTTCGCCGCGCGGGAGAAGATCGACTATTGGATGCCCGTCGACCTGTATGTCGGGGGAGCGGAGCACGCGGTGCTCCACCTCCTGTACGCGCGGTTCTGGCATAAGTTCCTCTTCGACGAAGGCCTGGTGAACAGCCCCGAGCCCTTCATGCGGCTGATCAACCAGGGGATGATCCTCGGCGAGGGCGGCATGAAGATGTCCAAGAGCCTGGGCAACGTCATCAACCCGGACGACATCGTGCGGGACTACGGCGCGGACACCATGCGCGTGTACGAGATGTTCATGGGCCCGCTGGAAGTCTCAAAGCCGTGGTCCACCCGGGGCATCGCGGGGGCGAAGCGGTTCCTCGAAAGGGTCTGGCGCACCGCCGAGCTCCCGCTCACCGACGAGGAGCCTTCGGAGGCGCTGCGCCGGCTCCTGCACAAGACGATCAAGAAGGTGAGCAGGGACACGGACCGGCTGGAGTTCAACACGGCGATCGCCCAGATGATGATCTTCCTGAACGAAGTCGCGGGCCTCCCGGCCCTGGCACGCAGTCTCTGGACGCCTTTCGTCCTCCTGCTCTCCCCGTATGCCCCGCACCTTGCCGAGGAGCTCTGGGAAAAGCTCGGCAACCCGCCGTCCATCTCCCGCGCGGCCTGGCCGGACTGGAGAGAGGAGCTCACGGCGGAGGAGCTGGTGGAGGTCGTCTACCAGGTCAACGGAAAGATCCGGGCCAGGGAAAGCCTGCCGGCGGGAACCGCGGAGGCGGACCTGAAGGAAAAGGCGCTGGGCAACGCGAGGATCCGGGAGCTCCTCTCCGGCAAGGAGATCCGCAAGGTCATCGTGGTGGCCAACAAGCTGGTGAACATCGTTGCCGCCGTCTGAGAGAGACGCCGACGGCGGCATTCCCGGCGCCACCGCAGGGAGCGGTGACCCGGGCGCCGGCGCGCAGTCTGCAGCGATCCGCGCCCGCCAGGCACGGGCGGCCGATTGGATGAGGCGAAACGGGCTGTATGCGGCCGTCCTGGACGATTTCGAGAACCAGCGGAACAATTCGGTTCGCTGGCTCTCCGGCCATCCCACGGATGCCCTGCTCTTCCTGTTCGCCACGGGAAAGACCGTGCTTGTTCCCTGGGACGTGAACATCGCCAACCAGAGGAGCGTCGTCGACCGCATCATTCCCTATACGGAGTTCAAGCGCTCATTCAAGGAGGCGGTCACCGGCGTCCTGCGCGACAACGGCCTCGAGGCAGCCGTCGGAGGTCCGCGGTCCCGAAGGAAGGTGGAGTTTCCCGGGCGGACTTCGCACCTGCGCTTCGAGGAGCTGAGAGAGGAGCTGCCGGGCGCGGAGATCCTGCTGCGCACCGACGGGTTCGAGTCGTTCGTCGCGCGGGCGCGCACCGTGAAGGATGCACAGGAGCTCGCGGCGATCGAGAAAGCCGCGGAGATCACCAATACGCTGATCGACGGGATCACCGGCCTCCTCACGGCGCGCGGCGGGCAGCACCTTCGGGAGATCGAGCTCGCGCAGCTCATCGAGAGAGAAGCGCTGGCCCTCGGGGCCGAGGGAATCGGATTTGAGACTCTTGCCGCCGGCCCGGCGCGCAGCTGGGCAATCCATCCCTTCCCGTCGTGCTCTGCCGGTCCGTTCGGCGGTGACGGGCTTTCCATCCTCGACTTCGGCGTGAAGGTGGACGGCTACACGAGCGACGTGACCGTCACCCTGGCAGCAGGCAGGCTCACCGCCGCGCAGGACCGCATGGTCGGCCTGGTGGAGGAGGCGTACCATGCCGCGGTGGAATCCGCGAAGCCCGGCGCCTCACCGCAGGCGCCGGCGCGCAGGGCGGAGCATGTGTTCTCCGCGGCGGGCTGCAGCATGCCCCATGCCCTGGGTCACGGCATCGGCCTGGACACTCACGAGGCGCCGCTCCTGAGGAGCCAGGGAGAAAACCCCGACCCCGCGCTGCTTCCCGGCATGGTGTTCACAATCGAGCCGGGTCTCTACGATCCCGCGCAGGGCGGCGTGCGCTGGGAAAATGACCTTCTGCTCACCGAGTCATCCGCGAGGGTCCTCACCAGAGCCCGCATCATTCGCATCCCGTAGCGCACGCGACGTCTGCGCCGCTGTCTACGGGTCCGGGATGAGGATCGTCTCTTCCCGTGCGATTTCCATCTTCCAGCTCCTCCCGCCAAGGAGCGGGTAGAGCCGATGGCGTCCGAGGCTCACCCCCGCCAGGGTGATTCTCCCGTTCACCGCTTCGTACGACGGGGAGAAGGGGCTTTCGAGGAACCACGTCCCCGGCCCCGGTTCCACCGCCGCGTCGCGGCAGGGCAGCGCGTCGATGTCCCACGCGGTGAGCTCGCCCTGCGAAATTTTCTGCGCCACGGCGTCCAGGTCGAGTGCCCATGGATCCGGGTGCGCCTGGAGGAAACGGCGGAGCCGCGCCACGTTGAAGAGCGACAGGTCCGCGAGCCCCTGCGCGACGACGTGGGACAGGAGATCCGCCGCGGCCCCGTCCTCCCAGGTCAGCGCGAGCACCTCTCCGCCCCAAAGCGCGCGAAGGGAAAGCGGGTAGAAACCGCCCGCAGGCCGAAGGTCGTCTGTCCGCGACGAATCCGCGCCTGTTTCCACCGGAAAGGCCAAGACCGGAGTGTTCACGCGCCGGGCGCACGTGAGCAGGGCAGGTTCCCGCCAGTCATCGACCCGGGTTTCCCGCAGGGCGTTGTGCTCGTCACGGGCAATCACCCGGAATCCCATCCGCGGAAAAGCGATCTGCCACAGGACCGGCGGCGCAGGGAGCAGAACCCGCACCTCGTCATCGCGGGCAAGCTCGCAGCCTGCCTGCGACATGATGACGAGCACGACCAGCATCGGTGCGCGAGATCTCATGACAAGAAGTACGGGCAGGGCGAGCCCGGCGCTTGTGCGAGCCCGGCGCCAGGGCGACCCCGGCGGCTCAGGGCGCGCGAAGCTGGTCCTTGTAGAGAGAGCGAATCTGGTTCAGGGCCGCCAGGTATTCGGCGGATCGGAAGTCGGGGTAGGTCCACTCCAGCGGACGGAAGGTCCCTTTCGAATACAGGAGCGTGATCTCGGCATAGATCCCGTCGGCCAGCGGGACGCGGTGCGCGCTTTCCTTTGTCGTGGCCAGGGAAAATCGCGAAAGCGCCATGAGCCCCGGATCCAGGTTCACGCGCCGCATTCCCCTGTCGCGGAACCGGTTCTCGATTTCATTGGTCCGAAGCTTGACGCGGGAGAGGCAGGAGGGATCGACGAGCTTCCCGAAGGACAGGAAGGTGCGCACGATGCGCGGCCCCATTTCGCCGCGGTAATAGTCGGTGAAGGTGAAGGCGATCGGCGCGGAGCAGAAATCGACCGCTCCCCACTGTTCGACGAGGAGGGCCTTCAGCTCGTCGTCGGCGCCGGTCAGCGACGAGAGGAGGCCCATCACGAGCTTTTCCGGCGTGAAGACTCCCGCGATCCCCAAGGAAGCAGACCCCCGCCCGAACACGAGCCGCGTCTTTCTTGCGAGCCCTCCGAGATTACCGTATAATTGCGATTCAATGGAAGCAGTGTCCCGCTACCAGGAGCAGCTGGAAGCCGCGATCGAAACCCGCCGGCAATGGCTGGAGGACGAGCAGATTCCCGCGCTGAAGAACGCCCTCGCCTCTTTCGAGGCGCTTTTCGAGGGGGCCATCGGCATGCTCATCCGCAAGGGACTCCTGCGCGAAGACCCGTACAACTACGAGCAGGCCTTTTCCGACATCGCGATTCCCAAGGACGACGTGCTGCCGGAGTTCGAAAACTCCGACGAGGTGAGCTATCGGCTGGCCGCGTACCGGCGGCAGCTGAAGTACGTGTCCACCGAGTACCCGCTGGAGCTGTCGACCCTCAACCTGGCACGGCTGAAGAAGCTCTCTTCGCTCATCTCCTACATCAACTGGCTGGAGCTGGGAGAGTCCACGAAGAGCCCGACGACGCGGGCTTTCGCCCGGGTGTTCATGAAGGTCCGCATGGGCGCGGACAGCATGGCCTCGCAGATCCTGAAGGATTCCGAGGTCCAGATCGTGAGGACCACTCACCTGATCCGTGCGATCCTGGGTGATCTCATCTCCTACTGCCGCGAGTCCTGGAAAGCGGAGATCCGCCGGATTGTCCTGCCCGGGCTGACGGAGAGCGCCGGGGAGGGCCGCACGCGGCGCGAGGAAATGCTGAAAGGGATCCGCCGGGGATTCGCCAACCGGATGGCAGGCAGGCCATGGTACCCTACCCTCGCCGAG
Organism: Spirochaetia bacterium; assembly: GCA_052144915.1. GTDB lineage: Bacteria > Spirochaetota > Spirochaetia > SZUA-6 > Fen-1364 > Fen-1364. Next base: position 15,111 of record JBKQPS010000020.1, read on the forward strand.
GAAGTGGCGGACGAGGAGCTTTCGAAAGACGCGGAGGAGCGCAGGGCGAAGGTCCTCGCGTCCCTCGCCGTCACCGCCCCGGAACGACCCGCCGCCGAGGCTCCCGACGGGCGTGCCATCCTGCTGGACTCGGTGCGGCTCTTCAGCAGGCCCAGCGAGGAATTCGCCACGGCAATCGCCGTGCTGGAGGAGAACGAGAAGCTTCTCGCCGAATCCCGCAGCTCCGGCGGAGGCTGGCTGAGGCGTCTCCTGGGAACCGCGCCGGCCGCAAAGACGGACGACCGCCAGTACAAGGTCCAGTACGCGGACCCGGGCGTGCGGACGCCGAAGACGGAAACGATCGATTTCCCCCGGTTCATCACGGAGGTCCAGAAGAAATCCAGTCTTCTGGCGGCCCTGTCCGCGGGCGGCGGCCCTGCCTACCACCGCCTCGCCTCGACCCCCGAAGAGCAGCTCGCCGGATTCGTGGACAAGCAGCTCACCGAGCTTCTTCTCATCCACCGGCGTCTCGGGTGCCTGAACACGATGTTCCAAGCCCGGGTGGCGCAGGAGAAGAAGACGGCGCGGGGCATCAAGATCGAGCTGCTCACGATCAAGAACGCCCTTGTGAAGGCAAACCATCGCCGTCACGAATACAAGGCGCAGGGCGCGGGTTGAACGGAGGCCCGTTCTCTCGATGAGCGATACGTATTTCACGGAAGTCCTGGGCGTGCCGGCGGACGCCACGCGGGAGCAGATCCGCCAGGCATACCGGCTGCGCGTCATGGAGAACCACCCGGACCGCTTCCCCCCGGAGAGGAAGCCTCTGCAGGAGCTCGCCACCATCGCCCTGACCGAGGCATACAACGCGCTGATGAGCGGCGCGGCGGACCGCGTCCCGGGAGAGAAGACCACGGGGGAATCCGCACGGCGTGTCCGGAAACGCCAGGGCGCCGCGCCGGCCCCGGAAAATCCTCCTGTCGCCGCCCTCGCGCTGCCGCGGGATCCCGCCTACGCCTGGTACAAGCAGGGCTTCATCAACTTTTCCCTTGCCATCCATGGAATTGCGGCGGTGAACAGGAAGATCGCCGCGGGCCGAACGCTCCCCTCCCGGCGCCGCTTCAACACCGCGGAGTACTTCGGCACCAGTCTCGCGTACCTGCGCGCGGCGCACGGCTATTTCACGCGCGTGGTGGAAGACTACGCCGGGAGCGTGTGGGTGGCGGACTCGCGCTTCAAGTTGAGGCGCATCGAGGGGCTCACGGCGATCTATCGCCGGATACTGAGAAACCTGCGGCTGCGGTAAGCAGGCCGCCGGGCGTGCGTCCGAATCCCCCGGGTGTTCCCCCGGTCCGCGTGAGCGGCCGATGCGCCTGAATGGCCGGCCGATGCGCCGCGGCTCAGGAGCTGGCGTACGTTCCCAGCACCCGCAGGTCTTCTGAGACCGCCTTCAGCTCTTCCATGCCCCGCAGGAACACTTCCATGTCCTCCGGGAGATTCACGTCGATGTAGAAGAGATATTCCCAGGGCTTGCCGTGAATCGGCCGCGACTCCAGCTTCTGCATGTTGAGACCCCGTTCGGCCAGCACCTGAAGGGCCCGGAAGAGCGCGCCCGGCTGGTCAGCGACGGCGAAGCACAGCGACGCTTTCCGCGGCCGGCGCGTCCCTGCCTGCGGAAGAACGGCCCGCTCCTCGCGGGCGATCACGAAGAACCGCGTGTAGTTCTGGACGTTCGTTTCCAGCCCCTGGCGGAGCACCGTCAGGCCGTAGACCCGGGCGGCTTCCTCGCTGGCAATCGCGGCGTTCTCCTTTGCGCCGGTTGCCGCCACGTGCTGAACGGCGCCGGCGGTGTCGTAGAAGGCCACCCTCTCCCAGTCGGGGTGCGTGTCGAGGAACCGGGCGCACTGCGCCAGCGCCTGCGGGTGGGAGAACACGCGCCGCACGTCCGCCAGTCCCGCGCCGTTGAGGACGATGAGGTTGTGCACGATCCGGATCTTCTGCTCGCCCACGATCCGGAGATCCGGGTACTGGAGCAGCAGATCGTAGTTCTCGTGGATGGATCCGGTGAGGGAGTTCTCCATCGGCACCATGCCGAACTGCGCCCGTCCCTGGAGCACCCAGTCAAACACGGATCGGAAATCCGCGACCGGCTGCGCGGTGACTTCCCCGGCGAACCAGTGCCGGATGGCGTGCTCGCCGAAAGCGCCGCGTTCCCCCTGGAAAGTGACGACCACGGCCTCGGGTGCGGCCGCGGTCCCCGCTGCCCCGGCGGCGCCGGCGGTAGCCACGGCGCCGGCGGGAAAGCCGTTTCCGCCGCGGAATGCCGCGGCGGCGGCGGGCGCGGGCGGGATCTCGGGGAGGCGGGCGAGCTCCTTCCCCAGCACCGGCGCGAGAGCCTCGATGTCGCGCATGAGCTTCTCGAACTGGTCGGGGTACAGCGATTGCGGACCGTCCGAAAGCGCGCGCTCGGGGTCCGTGTGCACCTCCACGGTGATCCCGTCCGCGCCCGCCGCCACCGCGGCCAGGGCCATGGGGCTCACCTTGGCGCGAAGCCCGGTGCCGTGGCTGGGATCGACGATCATCGGCAGGTGGCTGAGCTTCTTCACCACGGGAATGGCGGAGAGATCCAGCGTGTTGCGGGTGGACGTCTCGAAGGTGCGGATGCCGCGCTCGCAGAGAATCACGCTGTCGGTGCCGGCGGCAAGGAGGTATTCCGCGGACATGAGCAGGTCCTGGATCGTGGCGGCCAGGCCCCGCTTGAGGAGCACGGGCTTGGAAAGGGCTCCCACGCGCTTGAGAAGCTCGAAGTTCTGCATGTTGCGCGCGCCGATCTGCAGCACGTCCACGTAGTCGCGCATGAGATCCACGTGCTCGGGAGAGACGATTTCCGATACGACAGGCATGCCGTACGTCTCCCCGGCCTCCTTGAGGTAGGCAAGGGCCTCTTCGCCCAGGCCCTGGAACGCATAGGGGGAAGTCCGCGGCTTCCACGCGCCGCCGCGGAAAAGCACGGCGCCGCTTTCCCTCACGCAGGCCGCGCACTCGAGGGTCTGCTGCCGGGATTCCACGGCGCACGGTCCTGCGATCACCACGACGCGCAGGCCCCCAATGCGCACGGGGATCGCACCGCCGAAGGCGGATTTGGCGCCGGCGGATCTGGCGCCGCCGGCACTCCCGATGCTGATGACCGTGTCGTCCTTGCGGAACTCTCGCGAGGCGAGTTTGTACGGCGAGGTGATCGGGATGACCCGGGCCACGCCGGGAAGAAGCTCGACCTCCCGCACGTCGATGCCGGTGACGCCCACCGCGCCGAAGATCGTCTCCTCCTCGCCGACGATTTCCTTGATCGTGTAGCCGCGCGAGACGAGGAACTCCCGGATATGGTCCTTGTCCTGGTCACGGATGGTGCGTTCGAGAACGACGATCACGCGCGGTCCTTTGCCGTTCTCAGCTCGACCGAGGCGCGCTCACGGTCACCTTGTTGCGGCCCTCTTCCTTGGATTTGAAAAGGGCACGGTCTGCCTCACGGATGATCTCCGACGGGGCGTAGGCGGATTCGGGGTCGAACTCGGTGACCCCGACCGAGATGGTGACGTGCAGGGGAGGCCCGCCCTCGGTGCTGGGAAAACCAAAGGTCTCCACCCTCTTTCGCAGTCTCTCGGCCACCACGAGGGCGCCCTTCACGTCCACCTGGGGCAGGATGACCGCGAACTCCTCCCCGCCGTACCGCGCGGGAAAATCGATCTGCCGGATCGACTTGCGGATCAGCTTCGCGATCTCCCGGATTATCCGGTCTCCCTGGAGGTGACCGTAGGTGTCGTTGAACTTCTTGAAGTGGTCGATGTCGAACATCACGAGGCTGAAGGTGGCCTTGTACCGTCGCGCTCTTTCCAGCTCCTCGTCAAGGCTCTTCTCGAAGAAATGGTGAGAGAAGAGCCCCGTCATGCGGTCCGTTGTCGCCTGGCGGAAAAGGCTCGCGTTCTCGATGGCGATCGACGCAAAGCGGGCGATCTGGGTAATGTACTGGATTTCCAGCAGGCCGTAGGAATCTCCCGCCCCGTTTCGGGGCAGGAGCAGGACGCCGATGGAACCCTTGTCCGTCCGCAACGGCACCAGCACGTCGACGGCCAGCGCGGCAAGGGGCTCGACGAAATCCTTGTCGGGGAAGTTCTCCCGCAGGTAGGAAAACGAGATCTGGTTAAAATCCTCTTTTCCGAGGAAGGCGAGCAGGGGCTGGAGGGAGGGAAGGCTGAGACCGAGGTCTTCCTTCTTCAGGCCCCGGTAGGAGATGACCTGCACGGCGGTTTCATCGATTTCCCCGGGCAGGACCACGCTCACCGTCTCGGTCTGGAATTTCGAGACGAAGCTCCAGACGACATTCTTGATGATATTCTCGATTTCGAGCTGGGCAGTGACCTGGAAGCCGATCTCGATGATCTCCTTCAGGTCCTGGTTTTCCCTCTCCAGCGGCACCCCATGGAGCTGGTCAGCAAGTCCGCTGCTCATCGTGGATGGAGTATACTGCCCGCGCGGCGTCTTGCCAAGAATTGTTCATGCACCCGCGGGGGGCGCGGCACCCGCGCCGTGGGCGCCCCGGCCCGGCGCCGCGCGGGCACTCAGCGCCGGTCCCTGCCGCCGGAGGCGGGTTTGCCTGCGTCCATGGGGTAGAAAACCAGGCCGGAAATGGGCTTGGGATAGAAGTGCGTCGACTTTCTCGGCATCTTTTCATCGTTTTCCGCAATGGTAATGACGTCGTGCAGGGCTGTCGGGTTGAGGATCAGGGCCACTTGCATCTCCCCGGCGCGCACCTTCTCCAGTGCCTCGCCGACGTCCTTCGTGTAGGCGATGCTCGTCGACAGGCTCAGCTCCTCTTCCGTGATGCCCAGGATGCGGTCGAGGATGAGCGTGTTCAGGATGTTCACGTCCAGGAGCTTCCATTCGGAGGAGTTGTCGAGCTTCACCAGCTCTTCGTAGGCCTCCTCGTCGCGCAGGGTGAGCAGGTAGTAGCCGGTGGTGTTGACGATATACGCCCCGAACTTGTGCTCGCCGGGACCCACGTCGCCCAGGTCGCGCAGCCAGCGGCGGCGCACCTCCGCCTCGTCGTCGTCGCGGAAGGTGTACTTTTTCACGTGGAAGTGCTCCAGGATGTCCGCCCCGAGCTTGAAGAGGCTCTCCACGCGGATGTCGTGCAGCATCCGGTGCGTCGGCAGGATGGTGAGGCCCTCGTGCTCGGAGTTCACCAGGAACATCATGATGAACTCCCAGGGGGCGTCGGGACCCGCGTCGGGGAAACGCTCCCGCATCCGGTCGCGGATGGTGAGCATGGTCTGGTAGCGGTGGTGCCCGTCCGCGATGTAGATCTTCTGTCGCCCGATGGTGCGGCGGACGATCCCGCACGCGGCAGGGTCCGTGAGGCGCCACATGCGGTGACGCACGTCGATGGGCTTCTCCACGTGGTCGATGATCGGCGCCCCCCTTTCCTGGTCGTTCAGGATATTGTCGATGACGTACGCCTTGTCCTGGTACAGGCCCCAGATGTATTCGAACTGGGTTGCGGTTTCCTCGGTGAGCTTGATCCTGTCCTCGAGAGGACCCCTGAGCACTTTCTCGTGCGGAAGCACGCGGCGCTCCTCGTAGTCGCGCAGCCGCACGGCCCCGATGAATCCCTTCACCGTCCTGCGCCCGATTCCCGCGAGGTCGAACGACTGTTCATAGATCCAGAACGAGGGGCGGACAGTCTCGTGCAGGATCCCGTCCCGGCGCCACTTCTCCAGCTCGGCCCGCGCGCGTGTGTAACGGTTGCCGCCCTCCCCGTCACCCGGCTGCGTCTTGTTCAGGATGAGGCGGATGACGTTGTGAGGGTGAAGGCGGTAGTACGCCTCCTGCTGCGAGGGAGAAATGACGTCGTAGGGCTGGGAGAGACAGTCGCCGATGTCCGCGACGACCGACGGGTCGTAGTGCAGGGCGCGGAAAGGACGCACGTCATTGACACTGTCTGGCACCTGGGGATCTCCTTGCGCGGCACCCCGCGACATTTGCCGCACCATACCGCCGGCAGCGACGCGGGGTCAAGTCGGCGCAAGCGGCCACGGTATGCCGTGGCATTCCCGGCCACGGTAGCGCGTTGACACACTGACCGCGGGGGACCACGATCGACGCGTGAAGAAAAGAAGCGTTGTTGCATTCCTTGGCAGCCCCCGTCCGCACGGGAACACCGACACGCTGGCCGAGTGCGTCCTGGAAGGGGCGCGGGAGGTCGGCTGCGAGACGCAGTGCTTCACCTTGCGGACGCTCAAGGTGCATCCCTGCACCGGGTGCGAATACTGCTGGAAAAAAGGGAAGCCCTGCATCTTCGAGGACGACGGCACCCGGCTGTACGAGGCAATGGCCGCAGCGGATGTCTTCCTTTTCGCCACGCCCGTCTACTGGTACGGCCCCACGGCGATCATGAAGGCGTTCATCGACAGGCTCGTCGTTTTCGGCAAGCCGGAGGGCAGGCCGCTGGTCAGAGGGAAGGCGGCGCTGCTGGTCTCCGCGTGGGAGGAGCAGGGCATGAAGGCGGTAGAGCCGATGGTGCGGCTCTTCGAGCTGGGTTTCGAGCACCTGGAGCTGAGCTTTGAAGGCAGCCTTCTCCTCGACGAGCTGGGGCCGAAGGAAGCGGTGAGAGACCGTCCCGGCGCGCTGGACAGCGCACGGGCGCTGGGACGCTCGCTGGCGTGACGCGCGCGGGGATGCGGCGGGAGAGCCGGGCTCCATTGCCACGCGCCGCGTCCCGCGGTAGATTCTGCCTCAGATGAGCAGCATGGATGGAGACCCGGGCGCGGGAGACGCGCAGCGATTTCTCGGCGGAAGCTTCCTCGTCTCGGAGATCGCGCTCTCCGACCCCAATTTCCGGCAGACCGTCGTCCTGATGATCTCTCATGACGACAACGGCGCCTTCGGGCTCGTCGTGAACCGCCCCTCTCCGTTCACCCTGGGGGACGTGATCGAAGGCATCGACGATTCTCCGGCGCGCACCATCCCCGTCTTCATCGGCGGTCCCGTTCAACAGGAGATCCTTTTCCTGCTCCACACCTCCTTCCCCGGGCAGGCGGGGGACGAAGACGCCGCGCGGCCCGTGGAAGGCGTGATCTCGGAACCGGCGACCCTTGCCCTGGTCGAGTACCTGAAGAACGACTGGGCCAGCCTGCCGCCGGAAGACCGTCCCGCGGTCCGCGTCTATGCAGGCTACTCGGGGTGGGGCCCCGGGCAGCTGGAAGGCGAGCTGAAGTCGGAAGCGTGGGTGGTGGTGAAGGCGACGCAGGAGCTCATCTTCCGTCCCGACGCGGCGGGGGCATGGGAAGACGCGTTCGCCCGCAAGGGCCCGCTGTACCAGATCATCCTGCAGACCGGCTTCAAGCCGTCGATGAACTGAGCGCCGCCCGGACCTACGGGTCCTGCGTCGAGTGGGCCGCGTCGATCGCTGCCTTCAAGTTTTCCAGCGGGATATCCGAGGGCACCGTGCAGTCCGCTCCGAGGGCGAATCCGGGGGGAGCGCCGCGGATCACCTCACGCACCTCCCGCCGGATCTGATCCGGCGAACCTGTCACGAGCACTCCGTGCCTGTCCATCCCGCCCAGAAAAGGGCGCCCGAACATGCCGGAGAGCTCCCGGGGCGTGCGCGGGCCGGAACGCAGGCGGGTACCGCAGTTCACGATCTGACCAGGGTAGTCGAGGTAGGGCGTCAGGTCGTCGTATTCCCCGTGATAGTCGCACACGTGCAGGATGTTGAACGGGCAGAGGCGGTCGATCTCCTTCATGACGAGAAGGTCGACGGGCTTCAGATAGCGGGTGAACAGGGACGGGTCGCGGAACCTGCCCGCCTCCCCTCCCTGCGTCGAGGCGTAGAAGCCGTCCACTCCGCGCTTCACGCACTCCCGAACGAATACGAGGATGCTCTCGTCGATGATCTGGAGGCCCTTCACCGTGCGCTCGGGATCCTCCTCCAGGTGCTCGGTGAGAAGCTCCCTGCTGGCGGCGTGACCCGCGTGCATGACCGCCGAGTACAGGGTCACCACGACCAGCGCTTCCTTCTTCACCGCCTTGACGATTCCGGAGATCACCTCCAGCGGCTCGGTGAAATAGTGCGCGTCCAACCGCGGTATCGTCGCCCAGTCCGCCGGCCGTGTGATCCGGGGCATACGGGGGAAGGGGTGCTCGTACTGGACCTTGACGAAGTCCATGCCCGTGGCGCGGAAGTACTCCAGGTGCTTGTCCACGGCCGCCTGCCCCCGGTGGAAGGCAGGATCGAAGTGGAGAAAGAAGGCGGCAGGCGCGTATCCCGCGGCGCCCCTGCCCTCCGCGATCCCGAGCATCGTTTCTCGAAAGTTCATCAGCAGGCCTCCCGCACTCATAGGTACGCGCGATCCGCTCCCCCGTCAAGGAGGCTGCCGGCCCCGCAGAACAGCTCCGCGGAAAATCTCAGCGCGGTTTCTTGAACCTCGCGAAGTAGACGGCACCGCCCGCCGCGATCAGTACGGCGAAAGCCGCCAGCAGGTTGCTGTAGGAAAATGCGCGGCTCTCCGTGATGACGGGATTGAGCCTCACGTCGAACAGGCCGCTCGCCAGCACTCGCGCGACAAGGGCGGTGCCGACAGCCGCGGACATGAAGGTGACGAGATTGAACAGCCCCATTCCCGTGCCGGTTTCGGGCGCGTCGAGGGTCTGGGACACGCTGTTGATCAACGCGGTCTGGATCAGGGTGAACCCGATGTAGGTGAGCAGCAGCCCGCCGGCGACGAACCAGGGCGACATGCCGAGAAGGAATGAGATCAGCAGGAGGCTGGCGATGAGCAGCAGGAGCCCGATACCCATGACGAGGCGGTTGCCTTTCCTGTCCGCGAGGTTGCCGCCCAGCCTCCCGAACACCACCCCGCTGATTGCCCCGGGGAACATCAGGAGCCCGATTTCCCGGGTGCCGAGTCCACGAAGCGCGGTGAACATGAGCGGGATCAGGAAGATGATGCCAATCGACGAGCTGAAGATGAGAAACCCGCTGAGCATGCCGGCGCGGAATCGGGCGTTCGCGAAGAGCGAAGGCTGGATGAAAGGGTTCGGCGTCCGCCGGACATGCACCACCAGGAGGGCGACCGCCGCCGCACTCGCGGCCAGGCAGTACGCGGCAGAAGAGGAGAGGAAGAAAATGAGGCCGATGATCCCCGCGGCGGTGAGGATTGCTCCCCGAATGTCCACCCCTCCGGGGCGGCGCCTTTCAGAGGGGAGCAGCCGGAAAAAGAACGGGATCGACACGAGGGTGAGAAGAGGAATTGCAAACAGGAAGGCCCATCCCAGGGTTCCGGAAACGAAACCGCCGATGACCGGACCCACGCCGGCCGCGAAGGCGACGACCGAGGTGATGGTGCCGAACACCCTCCCGCGCTTTTCGGCGGGAAAGTAGCGCGCAATGATGACCGTGATGAGGGCCGGGAGCGCCGAGGCACCGGCGCCCTGCGCCGCCCGGGCCGCGACCACCCCCGGGTACGAGGATCGCACCGCAAACCCTGCCGCGGAGGCCCCCGCGTAGATGCAGATGCCGACCAGGATCAGGCGCTTGAGGCTGAAGATGTCGGACAGCCTGCCGAAAATCACCGAGCCCATGGCAAAGAACACGATGAAGGCGGTCATCACCCAGCTCACGCCGGAGGGGCTCAGCGCGAAAGCCCGGGAGATCGCCGGCGTTGAGACGTTGAAGACCGTCTCGTTGAGGACGGCGAAGAAGACGAGATAGATCAGCCAGGGGAGCGTCCTCCCGGCATCGATCGTCGGAGCGAGAGGCAGCGGATCGCGGTCGGCGGCATCCATACGAGATTGGAAGATGCCCAGGGAGGGTCGTGAAGTCAAATCGCCGCCGCTGCGCGTCTGTGCTGCCCGATGCCGATGGGCGATCAGCGCATCTCGAAACAGAGAGGCAGGGCACCGATCGCGGAGATCACGGCCCGGTCCGGGGCCCCGGCGAGGTCATGACTGGTCCCGGCCTGGGCGAGGGTGTCCGTGCCGGCCTGCGTGATCCAGGCGGTTCCGGAAAGGACGCGGAGAGTCATACGGGACAGGGGCAGGCTCAACGCTTCGCCCTCCACGAGGACTACGCGCAGGGGAGAATCCGTGCGGCGGGCGGCGCGGCGATCGACGCCGCTCAACATGAGGGAAAGATCCATGGTGCTCATATCAGTCTCCTTGCTCCATCGGAGCGGGGGCTACTCGTGAGGATTCCTTAAATGATGAGAGAACGATATTGGTGACCGACCTGCTGGTGTCCGCGCTTCCGCGCACGGCCGACAGAAGACGCTCGAGCTGTTTCGGTCCTTCGGCCCGTACCTTGAGGATGAAACAGTCCTCGCCGGCCACGTTGTGGCATTCCAGGATGTCGGAATCGGATTCGCACAGCTCGCGGAGGAAGCTCTTGGCGCTCTCGTGGGAGCTCACCGACAGCCGGAGAAAAGCCAGCAGGGGCTTGCCGAGCTTCTCGGGGTCAAGGACGGCGACGTAGCCCTTGATGACTCCCTTGCGTTCCAGCTTCTTCACGCGCTCGTGAACGGACGAGACGGTGAGACCCACGGCTTCTGCCATCTCGGCGTTGGACAGTCGGGCGTTGGTCTGCAGCAGGTCCAGCAACTTTCGATCTATCTCGTCTAACATACCTCTATTATATCAACAAATTGGCGAATCGACAACTATTTTTTGGCAAATTTAACTAATTGCCAAATATGGTTCGGAAATACCGTGGAGGGACGATATTTATTATGGAAGGCACCCGGCGAGGCGCTGCCTTGCATCGAACACCGTGTCTCCGCTACACTCCCGGCATGCGAAAGCTCATCCAGCAGTATGCGAAGGACCTTACCTCCGGCAGACTGGGCTCGGGGTACGAGCACTCCTTCCGGGTGTATCACCTTGCCCGCGAGATCGGCGAGGGAATCGAGCATGATGAAGAGATCCTTCACGCCGCCTGCTTCCTGCACGATATCGAGATGTCCGTCGGTCACCCGAAGAGCTCGGCGGACCGGGCGGAAGCCATCCTCCACGAAACGGGGTTCGTGCCGGAGAAGATCCCCGTGGTCATCGATGCGATCATCAACCACATGCCCACCGGCAACCCGGGGTCGGTGGAAGCGAAGCTCCTCTTCGACGCCAACCTGCTGGATTCCATCGGCGCGGTGGGCTTCGCGCGGCTCTCGGTGGGCGCCTTCATCTGGTACAACATGAAATCGATGCAGGAGATACTCCAGTACATCTCACGCGAGCTGTCCTTCACGGAGAAGTTCCATTTCGAGAAGAGCCGCGAACTGGCCCGGGAGAAAATCGCCTTCACCCGGGCCGCGATCGACCAGTTCTCCAAAGAGCTGCACCTGTAGCATGTCGACGGTTCAGCACACCGCTCCCCGGGAGCTCCATCCGCTCGAAGTCAGGGTCCTCCTCCAGTACGGGCCGGGGGACGTCATCAGCCAGGCCCGCCTCGCCGCGGACCTCGGGTACAACACGGGCCAGGTCAACCAGGCGCTGAGCTGGCTCTCCGCCAAGGGCTTCGTGGCGGAAACCGCGCGCGTCTCGCGCGTGTTCTACGAGATCACGGACTTCGGCCGGGAGTCGCTGGAGAAGGGCACCTACGAGCAGAGGATCGTGGACCTCGTGGCAGCGCACGGCGCACTGCCGCTTCCGGATATCGCGAAGAAGCTGGGAATCGAGGCGAAGGACGTCGGCTCGGCGTTCGGCGGGCTTTCGAAAGACAAGGTCCTCGCGCTGGACGGGGAGAAGCGCGCCGCCCTCGCGCCGGGGGGCCGTGATGCGCTGGCGCCGAGACAGGCGGCGCTTCGGTCCCTGCTCTCCCGGGCGGAGGGTGGTCCGCTGGACGAATCTGCGCTGGCCGCGGAGGAGCGAGAGCTCGCCGCCTCCCAGGCAAAGAAGCGCGGCGCGGCGGGAAGCCTGTTCCGGCTCGTCGAACGGGAAGAGGTGAGCTTCGCGATGACGGCAGAGGGCTCCGCGGCAGCCGCGGCCTTGAAAAAGGCAGGCGCGACGGGGATGGAAGCAGGCGCCCTCACGCCGGACATGCTCAAGACCGGCGCGTGGCAGACGGTGCACTTCCGGCGGTACAACATCGACGTGCCTCCCACGCGGGTGCCTCTGGGCAGGGGCAACCCCTACTGCACGTTCCTGGCCCGGCTGAAGGACAAGCTCGCGTCCCTGGGGTTCGAGGAGTTCGACGGCCCGCTGGTGGAGACGGAGTTCTGGAACGGAGATGCGCTGTTCATGCCCCAGTTCCACGCGGCGCGGGACATTCACGACGTCTACTACATCAAGGACCCGACGCACGCGAAGGGCATCGACCAGCCCTGGCTGGACCAGGTGGCGGCGACGCACGAGAACGGCTGGAAGACCGGCAGCCGCGGGTGGGGCTACCGCTTCGACCGGGACTTCACGCGGCGGCTCATCCTCCGCAGCCAGGGCACCGTCCTTTCGGCAAAGAAGCTCACCAGCGCGAAAGTCCCCGGCAAGTATTTCGGCGTGGTGCGCTGTTTCCGCTATGACAAGGTGGACGCCACGCACCTGGCGGACTTCTACCAGACCGAGGGCATCGTGCTGGGGGAAGAGGTCAACCTCCGCACCCTGCTGGGGCTGCTGAAGATGTTCGCCGAAGAAGTGGCGATGGCGAAAGAGGTGAAATACGTGCCCGGCTTCTTCCCCTTCACCGAGCCGTCGGTGGAGGTGCACATCCGTCATCCCTCGCTGGGATGGTTCGAGCTGGGAGGCTCGGGAATCTTCCGGCCCGAGGTCACCGAGCCGCTGGGCATCACGGTGCCGGTCCTCGCGTGGGGACTGGGCATCGACCGGATGGCGCTCACCTCCATGGGGCTCCACGACATCCGCGAGCTTTTCACCAATTCCATCGAGGACGTGCGTTCCCGGAGGATCCGCTAGATGCCGAAGATCGACGTCAACGAGGAGCTGTTCTTCCGGACGCTGGGCCGGCGCTTTGAGGCCGCGGAGCTCATCCCGCTTCTCACCACTGCCAAGGCGGAGCTGGACGACTGGCCGAAGGGTGAGGGGATCCTGCGCATCGAGCTGAACGATACGAACAGGCCCGACCTCTGGTCCACCCTGGGCCTGGCCCGCCAGCTGTCCATCTACCTGACCGGCCACGTTCCCTCCTATCCCTTTTTCTCGCGCACCGGAGACGTGAAAAAGACCGGAGAACGGAAGGTCGTCGTGGACAAGGGCCTGAAGGACATCCGGCCGTTCATCGGGTCATTCGTCGCGGAGGGCCGGGAAGTCACGGATGCCCTGCTCAGGGAGATCATCCAGTCGCAGGAAAAGCTCTGCGGAAACTTCGGACGGAAGCGGAAGACAATCGCAATGGGCGTCTCCCGCGCGGACCTCGTCTCGTGGCCCGTGTCCTATTCTGCCGCGGACCCGGACAAGACCCGGTTCGTCCCTCTGGACTATGAGAAACCCCTGTCAATGCGCCAGATCCTCGCCGAGCATCCCAAGGGCAGAGAGTACGGGCACATCGTCTCGAGCTTCCCCCGGTTTCCCCTGCTTTCCGACGGAAAGGGCGAGGTCCTCACTTTTCCGCCCGTCATCAACTCTGCTCTCATCGGGGGAGTGAAGCCGGGAGACACGCGCCTGTTCATCGACCTGACCGGTCCTGACCTGGATGTGATCCTCACCGCGTGCGCCATCGCCGCCTGCGATTTCTCCGACATGGGCTTCACCGTGCTCCCGGTGGCCGTGGAATACCCCTTCGACACCCGCTACGGCCGCACGATCGTCACCCCTTTCTATTTCCAGAAGGACACGGTGCTCGACGTGTCGGAAGCATCGAAAAGACTCGGGGAAACTTTCAGCCCGGAACAGGCAGCCGCGAGCATCCGCAGGATGGGAAGCACGGTGCACGTGAACGGGGCGCAGATCGTCGTCACACCGCCGGAGTACCGCAACGACTTCATGCACCCCGTCGATGCGGTGGAAGAAATCATGATCGGGCGGGGGATGGACACTTTCGCCCCGGTCATGCCCCGGGACTTCACCGTGGGACGGGTCTCGGAAGCGGAGGAGTACGGCCGTCGGACCCGGGAGATCATGATCGGGCTCGGCTACCAGGAGATGATCTACGGGTACCTGGGCGCGCGGAAGGATTTCGTGGAGCGCATGGGCCTCGACGGGAAGGATGCCATCGAGATTTCCAACCCGATGACGGAGAGCTTCGACATGGTGCGCAACTCGATCCTGCCCAACCTGCTCGCCTCGGAGGCGGAATCCGCCCACGCCACGTACCCGCACCGGATCTTCGAGATCGGGAAGACCGTCGAAAGGGATCCGTCGGAGAACGAAGGCTCGCGCACGTACAATTCCCTCGGGTTCCTGCTGGCCGACAGGGAGGCAGGCTTCAACGAGGTGGACGCGCACGCCCTGGCGCTCTTCTACTACCTTTCCCTGGAGCCGCAGCTGGTGTCCGCGGAAGATCCCCGGTTCATTCCGGGACGCGCGGCGGAGATCCGCGTGCGCGGCCGGCGCGTGGGAATCATGGGGGAAGTCCATCCGCGTGTGCTCGCCAACTGGGGCATCGAGATGCCGTGCGCGGCGGCGGAGCTTCGGCTCGACCTCATGAGAGGAGAGTAGTCATGGACGCGACGATCAGCGTGGTCCCCCTTTCCTGGCAGGAGGGGGCGAACATCATCGTGGGGCAGTCGCACTTCATCAAGACGGTGGAGGACCTGGCGGAGATCGTCGTGGCGACGGTGCCCGGCGCAAAGTTCGGGCTGGCCTTCTGCGAGGCATCCGGTCCCTGCCTGGTGCGCACCGAGGGGAACGACCCGGCGCTGGTGGCGGACGCGGTTCGCTGCGCGCAGGCCGTGGCGGCGGGCCACACGTTCTTCCTCGTCCTGAAAGAGGCGTTTCCGATCAACGTTCTCACCCAGGTCAAGGCCTGTCCTGAGGTGTGCCGGATTTTCTGTGCCACTGCCAATCCCGTGCAGGCGATCGTCGCCGGCACGACGCAGGGTAATGGCCTCCTGGGAGTGATCGATGGGTCTTCCCCGAAAGGTCTCGAAGGGGATTCCGACAAGGCCGACCGACGCGCAATGCTGAGGAAGTTCGGCTACAAGTTCTGATTCGCCCCTCCGTCCCGAGAGCGGGTCCGCCTACCCTTCCGGGGCGTTGCCGTTGGCCTTCCAGAGGTCGGCGGCGCGGCCGAGCTGCTGCCGCAGGAGCTCGACGGCGCGCGCCGGATCGCTCTCCAGGCAGTCGACGATCTGCGCGTGCATCGCCGCCCACTCGGCCTCGAGGGCGTGGTAGGTCTTTTCATGCATCAGCGTCATGTTCACGTGGAGGCTGAGCTGCCGGGAGAATGTATCCAGGATCTCGTTTCCCGCCAGCCCGATGATCTCGGAGTGGAATTGTCGATCCAGCTCGATCGCCCGATGCTCCCGCGTCTCCGCGGTCGTTTCGCTGGCGAGGAGACGCATCTTCTCCACGATCACGCGCAAGCGTCCGATCGCGGCAGGGTCCTGGCGGCCTCGGCCGTGCATCACCGCGTATCCCTCGAGGGCCTCCCGCACCTCGTACACTTCCAGGATCGTCTTGCGGGACGGGATGCGAACGCGGCAGGCGCTGCGCGGCTTGATCGTCACGACCCCTTCGAACTCCAGCCTCTTCACCGCCTCCCGTACGGGCATGCTGCTCACGGAAAGCTCGGCGGCGACCTTCTTGATGCTGATGGCATCCCCGTAGCGAATCGCCCCGCTGATGATCTTCTCGAGGAGGTGGGAATAGACACGATCGACGAGGCTGCGAGACTCACCATTTTTGTCCATGCTCGACTCACTGTTTCATTCGATAGAACAAGCGATAGTAGCATTTCGGAAAGATTGGTCAAGCATAGACATGGATGTCGAGGGCGAGCGCGGCCAGGGATGGCCGAAAGCGAGCCCGTAGACATGGATGCGGAGCACGCCGGGGGCGTGCGGAGGGCGGCAGCTGCCCGCGCAGCGGGCAGCGAGAGCCGCGAGGGCGAGCGCGGCCAGGGACGAAAAAGCCTGCTCCGATGTGGCCCGCTGAGTGCTGCAACGTACGATGGAGCAGGCAGAGAGACCAATGCAGTTGGGGAATCTGATATATCAGTATCTGAAAGGGTGCGTATTGTCAAGTCCTTTCGACAGGGGCGTCGAAGGGACGATCCAGGGTCTCGCGGACCTTTCGCAGCAGGTCTTCTGCCACGAAAGGCTTCTGGAGCAGCCGGGAGTCGTGCCCCGGCGGTCCCTTGGACACTGCAGCCGCCACATTCGAGTATCCCGACATGAAGATGAGGCGGATGCCGCGCGAACGGCGCGCGACCTCCTGCGCGAGCACGCGACCGTCCATTCCCGGCATGATCACGTCGGTGAGCAGAAGATCAGGCGGTGAGGACAGGGTGTTCAGTTTCTCGAGCGCGGAGACGCCCGAGTCAGCGGAAAAGACCGTGTACCCCGCGGTCTCGAGGATCGTGTTGACAAACCGACGGACCGACTCGTCGTCTTCCACGAGGAGGATTGTCTCCGTCCCGCCGGGCGGCTTCGCCGCTCCTCGCTCGACTCGCGCCCTGTCGGCGGCTTCCTGGGAAGCGCGCGGGAGATAGATGGTGAAGGTCGTTCCGCTGCCCACCGTGCTGCGGCAGGTGATATGGCCGCTGCTCTGGCTGACGATGCCATAGACCGTCGCAAGGCCCAGGCCGGTGCCCTTCCCCGTCTCTTTCGTCGTGAAAAACGGCTCGAACAGCCGGTCGAGCGTGGCGGCGTCCATTCCATTACCCGTGTCGCTCACGGAGAGAAAAACCTGCTCGGCGGCGCTCTGCGGCGGGTTCCCCGTGGATTCCTCCGGGGGGAGAGGCGCGGTGCCGGTGCGAATGGTGAGAAGGCCGCCGCCGGGCATGGCGTCCCGCGAATTGACCGCGAGATTCATGATCACCTGCTCGAACCTCCCCGGATCGGCATGAACATAGAGGGCGGGACTGCCGCGAGAGGTGCGGAGGCTGATGTCCTCTCCGAGAAGGCGTCGGAGCATGCCTTCCATCCCCTCGACGAGGTCCCCGAGATCAAAGACGCGCGGCTGGAGGATCTGACGCCGGCTGAAAGAGAGGAGCTGGGAGATCAGCGCCGATGCCCGCCGCGCGGCGCGCTTGATCTCCTCCACGTTGCCCGCCTGCGTGCGGTTGCCCCGGGACTCCTCGAGGGCCAGCTCGCAATACCCGGTGATCACGGTGAGGATGTTGTTGAAGTCGTGGGCGATCCCCCCGGCGAGCCTGCCCACGGCCTCCATCTTCTGTGCCTGCTGCAGCTGCTCCTGCAGCCGCGCGCGTTCCTCCTCCGCGCGGGTGATGTCCGTGATGTCCCTGCTGATGCCGACCAGCCCGGTCACCTCCCCCGCGGCGTTGAAAATCGGGACCTTGGTCGTGAGCACTCCCCGGCGGCCGCCCTCCGCGGCATCGAGGGATTCCTCGATGTTTGCCGCGCCGACTCCCGACTCCATGATGCGGATATCATCAGCCCGGCGGCGGTCCGCGAGGAGCTTCTCCACGAAGTCGTGATCCGTCCTGCCGACGAGATCTTTCGGATCGCGCATCCCGACGAGGGCCGCCTGGGCCCTGTTCGCGAGGATGAAACGACCGTCGCGGTCCTTCAGGTAGACGAAGTCCGGCAGGCTGTCGATGAGGGAGAGAAGCAGGGATCGTTCCTGTTCGAGGCTGCGCTGGAGGTGCCGCAGCTCCGTGACGTCGCGAAAGATCCCGAGAGTTCCGTTGACGCGCCCGTCCTTTCCCATGCGGGGCGCGGCGATCAGCTCGATCTGCCGGCTTTCCCCGTCGGGCCGGCGAATGGCGATCTCGTAGGTGCTGCGCAGGCCCCGCACCCTCTTGCGCGTCTCGGACTTGCTGAGCGCGAGATCCTCCTCTCCGAGAAAATCCGC
This sequence comes from Spirochaetia bacterium, assembly GCA_052144915.1. GTDB lineage: Bacteria > Spirochaetota > Spirochaetia > SZUA-6 > Fen-1364 > Fen-1364. The sequence continues at coordinate 33,060 of JBKQPS010000020.1, forward strand.
AAGATTCCTGCCGACGAGGCCCCCGGGGGGAACCCCGAACACCGATTCGGCGGCGGGGTTGGCGAAGACGAAGCACTCGGTGAGATCCACGATCGCGACCCCCTCCCCGAGTGTCGCCACGAGGACACGGTACCGCTCCTCGTTTTCGCGGGCCTCCGCGTACAGCCGCGCTTTCGCCAGGGCAATACTCACGTGCTCCCCCAGCACGGCAATGAGGCGCAGGTCCTCGTCGCCCATCGCGACGCTCCGGACGCTTTCGACGTTCAGCGCCCCCACGGGATGCCCCTGGTCGAAGAGCGGAACACAGACCTCGGAGACGACTCCCTCGATCGCCTCGAGGTACTCCGGATCGGCGCGGACGTCTTCCAGGAGCACCGGCGCGCGCGAGCGGATTGCCCGGCCCATGATCCCCTGCGTGACGGGGATCCGCTCAAGGACCCGCGAATACCCCACCTGGTGCTGGAGCACGAGGGCCTGATCCTGCAGCGTGTACAGGCTCACCTGGGTGTAGCCGAAGGTCCGCGCGATTCCCTCGACGACCGTGCGGAAGATCAGGGGAAGATCCAGCTCCACCGCCAGGGACGTGCGCACCTGGTCCAGGAGCGCCAGTTCTTTCGCCTGGCGCTGCGCGGCGATGAGCAGCGCGCGCAGGTTCCGTTCGCTCTCCCCTGTCGCCTCCTCGGCGCGTCGCTGCTCGGTGATATCCCGAAGGGAAATCATCCTGCCCATCAGCTCGCCCTGCGGACCATGGAGGGAAGCGACCCGCAGATCGAAGGACCTCTCCTCGCTGCGTATGATTTCGGTCCTTCCGTCAGCGGCGCGAGAAAGGGCTGCGGACAGGTCCGGCCACGTGTCCAGTGCCCGCGACAGGGAGGAGCCGATGACGGAAGCGTCTTTGCGGAGCAGGGCGACGGCGGCAGGGTTGGCATCCACGATGCGTCCCCTCGTGTCCTGGACGATCAGCCCGTCGGGCATCGCCTCCACGAGCATGTCCCGGGCGATCGGGCTGAGGGCAAGCATCCTCCCGCGCGTCAGTCCCCAGAGCAGCAGGGACCCTGCCACGGAGAACGACAGCGCCGGGATGTCGAGACCGGGAAAGGGATTCCCCGGCGCGACGTACACGCCGAACCCGGCCCAGACGACGATGACCGCGGCAAGGACCGCGACGCGCTGCCGCGCGAAGACCCGCGGCGCGCCGAGGACCGCCCTGCCCACCGACGCGGTGCCCGCCATGACCAGCACGAAGTCGTATATCGACAGGACCCAGAATGCGGGTCCGTGCCCATAGACGGCGAGGTTGGCAGCGGCCGGCTCGGCGATCGTCACCGAGCTCCAGAGAAGCCGGTGCCAGTCGTTGGTGAAAGCGAGCCCGAGCACCGCCGCGGGGATGACCCACAGCAGCAGGAGGATCGGCGGGCGAACCCGGCTTTTGCCCCGCCGGAACTTCCAGGCAAACAGGAGGAAAAGAGGCGCGACGTTCACGGCGCCGACGTACGAGATCTTCGAGAGAAGGACTTTCGAGGGAACGCCGATGGCCCCTTCCTCCAGGGCTACGGCGGCCGTCCAGATGGATACGGCAGTCATCATCAGCGCGAAGGTCGTTCCCCCGGGGGCAATCCTGCGGCGCCAGGCCACGACGCACGTGAGGGCCGAGATCAGGGCACTGACCGACTGGGCGAGAACGAACGGCGAGAGCTCGAAGCTGAGCTGCATTCCGTCCCTATTCTAACGCATTTCCACCCGTTACGGATGGACCAGGGAGGAGAAGACCGCGAGCAGGATTCCCACGATCCCTCCGACCACGGCGCCGTTCACGCGGATGTACTGGAGATCGTTCCACACGGCGGCTTCGACCCGGCTGACGAACTCGCGTTCATCTGTGTTCTTCAGGAGCCCCGCGAGATAGCCGGTCACCCCCTCGATGAGGCCGCTGCCGGCGATGAGGCTCGAAACGAGGCCGGCAGCTCCCCTGTTGAAGCTTTTCCGAAACTCCGCGTTGGTGCCCAGCTGGGACAGGAATGCCTCTTCCACGCGCGTGACGCCCTGGACGAAGCCCGAGCTTTCCGGCTGCACGGCCGCGCGGAGCCGGTCCAGCGCCGCAGCGAGGACCGCCGCGGCCCGGGACGATGTTGAGGGGTCGTCGATGAGTCTCTGAAACCAGTCACGGAGGCGGCCGCGGACGGGGTCGGAATCCGGCGTCTGTCCCGAAAGCCGGGACGCCAAGGACTCGAGCCGGCGCGTGAGGAGCACCCGCACGTCATGACCAGGGTGCGTTTTCAGGCGCTCCAGCTCTTCCTGCGCTCCGCGGAGGAGCCGTTCGACGGTTCCACGGCCGACGAAGATGCCCTGCCACCCGGCGTTTCGCTTCACGAGGGGAGTGATCAGGTCCGTGAGAGCCTCGACGTTCCCGGCGATGCCCGCGCGCACGGCCTCGGCGCCTCCTTCGATGAGCCGCGCGACGAGGCCTTCCCTCTGGCCCCAGCGGATGAGCGCGCACGCGGCCGACGCGGGATCCACCCTCTCCCCCGCGTACACGATGATCTCGCGAACCAGCGCCACGGCGCCCGTGGAGGGCTCGCCGCCGGGCCGCACGACGCTCGCGAGGAGCGAGGCAAGACGCGCGCGGAGAAAGTCATTGAGGCGGTTGCGCGCGCCCTCCTTGTCCAGGAGGACCTCGAACTTGCCCGCAAAATCGACCGTGCTGAGCTCGGCGGTCATCCTTTCCTCGGTGACGAAGCTGGTGAGGAAGCGGGGCACCGCCTCGGCGATCGCGTTCTTGTTCCGGGCCAGGATATCGGTGTGCGGCATGCGGATGCCGAGCGGGCTCCGGAAGAGCGCCGTCACCGCGAACCAGTCTGCGAGGGCCCCGACGAGCGACGCGTCGAAGAACGCGGCAAGCAGGGTCCGCAGACTGAGGCCGCCGAAGAGGAACACCCGTCCCAACCCGATCCACGGCTGGAAGGTGACGAAGAGAAAGCCGGCAAAGGCCGCCGCCAGGGAGAGAATGCCGATGCGGTTGCGGCCCGTCGTCATCCGGACCGTTCAGATGACCACGAGTATCCCGGCAACCGCGAATACCGCGAGGGGATAGAAGCAGGCCCGGTTGAAGAACAACATCGCTGACTTCGTCTGCTGGTCCCGGAGCCAGCGGACGCCCGGGATGACGAGAAGGATGATCCCCGCGGCGAGCGCACCAGCCTGGAAGAACGGCGCGAACCGCAGGGGGATGGCGAAAGGAAACAGCAGGCTCGCCGCAATGGTCACGCACGCGAAGACGAAGGAGAGGCGGGACGTGGCGAGACGGCCGAAGCGCACCGGCATCGTCCGGATCCGCAGGGCCGTGTCCTCTTCCAGATCGCTCCAGTCATTGGGGATATTCCTGCAGCCCATTTCCCAGGTGAAAGCCCAGAGCGCAAACAGGGCGACCATTGCCACGGGAGGCGTGCGTGTCACGGCAAAGACACCGGCCATCCCTCCCACGGCGACCATGAGCCCCGAAAGGACCGTCTTCCAGTGCGTGACACGGAGCAACCGGCAGTATCCCGCCTCCAGTCCGGCCGCGGCCGCCATGAGGAGGCTGCACACCGGACTCAGGAGAAACGCGAAGCCCAGCGCGAGAATGCCCCAGAAGAGGACCCAGCCGAGCGCGGCCCGAAAGGCGATGCCACCCTGCGCGATAGGATGGCGAAGACCCACCGAATCCAGGTCGAAGCATTCCCTTTTCCCGGCATACCCGCCGAGCTTCTCGCAGTCGACCTTGTGGTCCAGGAGGTCGTTCAGGGCAAAGACTGCCGTGTAGCCGGAAAACGCGGCGAGAAGCCCGACCACGATCGTGAAGGGCCTCGGCGCGCCGCCGAAGACCAGGATCGCCCCGAGGGCGGGATGGGCGATGTCCAGCACCGAATGGGTCATCCGCGAGAGTCCGAAGAACTCCTTCAGCTTCACGCCCAGCCCGGATCGCGCAATCTCCATGGCCGCCTCCTCCGCCTCGGTCTTTCCGCCTTGCGGCCCAGATTCTATCACGGGCGGGACCTCTTTCCCAACGCCTCCCCCGCCCCGCGCAGGCGGACGCGCCGCGGGCGGGCGGACGCGCCGCGCAAAGGCCGCAGGCCCCTACCCGGCGAACGTACTCGCCGTCTCCTTCAGGAGCGCGCGGATCGGCAGCCCCTGGGGGCATATGTCCTCGCAGTCGCCGCACTCGATGCAGGCGTCGGGCTTTCCGCCGATCCGGGCATAGCCGCTGAGCCACGCATCCTTTGTATTCCACATCGTAGCGGCATTGAGAGCTGCAAGAAGCTCGGGAATCTCCACGCCCTGTTCGCACGGCTGGCAATAGCGGCACGCGGTGCAGTCAGCCCTGGTCCGTGCCTGCATCGCCGCCCGGGCGGTGTCGTACACGGCAAGATGCTCGGGGGTCAGGGCATTGGCTCTGGCGGCATCGGCGACTCGCAGGTTCTCTTCCAGTTGCGCAGGTTCGTTCATGCCCGACAGCAGGAGACTGACTCCCGGCTCGTTCCAGACATAGCGCAAGGCCCACTCGGCAGGGCTCCAACCTTCGGGTCTCCCGTCGAAGACGGCCTGCATCTCGGGAGGAAGGTTCTTTGCGAGGCGTCCGCCTTTCAAAGGCTCCATCACCACCACGCCCACCCCCCTCCCTGCTGCGTAGCGCAGGCCCGGGTAACCCGCCTGGTAGCTTGTGTCCATGTAGTTGAACTGCAGCTGACCGAAAGCCCAGTCGCCGTACTCGTCGATAATACGGGGAAAGTCATCCGCGTGACCGTGAAATGAGAATGCGGGAAAGCGGATGATGCCCCGTTCGCGGGCGCCCTGGAGAAACTCCCGCACACCCAGATCCCGCATGCGGTTCCATGCTTCTCCGTCGAGTCCATGGACGAGGTAGAAATCGATATGATCTGTCTGCAGCCGTTCGAGCTGCAGGGTGAGAAACCGGTCCATGTCCTCCCGCGCCTTGATGATCTGCTGGGGCAGCTTCGTCGCGAGCAGGACACGGTCGCGCCACCCGCCTGACAACGCACCACCCACGAACGGCTCACTCTGCCCCGCCTGGCCGAATTTCGTCGCGTGATAGAACCACGCGGTGTCCACGTAGTTGACGCCCATTTCGATTGCATTCCGCAGCAACCGCGTCGCGGCAGGCACGTCGATTCGGTCTGGTGCGCCCAACGTGGGCAGCCGCATGCACCCGAAACCCAAGGCTGAGACGTCGATGCCTGTGCTCCCCAGCGTGCGATAGTGCATGGAACCTCCTGAGCATGTCGTATTGAAGAATCTTCACTGGATTTCTGTATCGCGACTTCAATGATGGCGGGCGATGACCGATGAACTATAGCGCTTTACGGGATCGTAGTATATAGAAATCTGCCCCGGGTTCAAGATCCCACCCGGGGGCGTGCACGGCTGGCAAGCTGCCGTGCCGCGGTTCAAGAACGCCCCACGATCGAAGCCTTGGTACTCATTCCTGGTCTCGGGTTCACCGGCGGTACGTGCGGGGTCCCAGAGGTAGTGAAATACCTCGTCGGTAATTCGATAGAGTTTCAGGTCGGCTGGTGTTGTCCGGCCCCCCGGTCACTGGATCAGCTCGATCTCCCTGGAGTCAATGTCAATGACGACGTATTTCCTGCTGAGCGGATAGGAGCCGTTGATAAAATGCCCATGCTTTCCAAAGGAGCCGTGAACGTGACCGAACAAGTGCAACCAGACCGGTTTCTTCCTGAGCATCGCCGCAAGTGCTTTGCTGCCGACATGTTTTCCATCGCGGGCGATGTCGAGTACGCCTCGTGGCGGGCCGTGAGTAACCAGGATGGTTTTCTGATCACACAGCTCCTGGAGCTTGTTGAGATCGGCCAGTTGGCGTGATTCCGGTCTTTCGAAGGGTCCGCCAACAAATGGAGGAGTGTATTGATATCCGACAAAGCTGTACTCGCCGAACCTCGCTTTCTTTTGGTTTATGAAGACCACATTCCCCTCGCTCGTCCACTCCAGGCCTTCCCCGAGAATGCCATCGTCGTTCCCCATGAGCAAAAGGATCGGTTTCCTGGATCGTCTCAGGATGCTCTTGTAGTATTTTTCCTTTGCCCTGAGGGCGTGTTCCACCGTAGTTCCACTCGCTTCGTCACCGGATTGACCAGAGCCTCCAGGCGCTGCGCGCCTTACTTCCTCGGCGGAAGGGTAAGTCATCAGGTCCCCTGAAATCACTCCAAGGTCGAACCGTGGCTGGGCGAGGATGGTCGCAAACCTTTCGTACGCGCTGTCGAGTCCATGCAGATCGCTTGTGAACAGAATGCGCAGCTTCTTTCCTCTCTGGACCTGGAACAGCCCCGCCATGTTCCGGTTTTGGATTCCTCCGCCTGAGTCACGCTTTTCGAGCGACGCCCTGTTGCGCCGATCGCCTATTCCGCGAAGAATCCGCTTCTCCGCTGCCGGGCCGCGCACTATCGGAGGCGCGCGACTGTCTCATGGAATGGTTTGTGAGGATTCCTTGACATGCGTTCGCTGATCCTCTCTGCAAGCCATTGAAAGCATTCGTTCAGAAAAGGATCTGTCTTGCGTTGGCTCAGGGCCAACTTTCTGAATTTCTCCCGGGAGGTAAAAACAAATGAGCCTACCAAAGGACACGAATCCTTCCAGCAACCTGGTGAGTACCGCGGGCGGAACAGAAGGGATCCAACGCGATGCTCGCAGTGGCTCCAGATCCTACAACGGTACCCTCGTCATGTGCCACGGCCCAAGACGTCATCTGCCGCTCCCTCTCGAGCTGCTTTCAATCGTAGGCGCTTCGATCATTCCGGCGTCGTCGATAACCCACAAGACTTTGTATTGCCTGTTTGGATTCATCTTGTCTTCGATTATCGCAAATAGCACTGTCTGGCATAGACGTGGCGGCAAGGCGAAGGATTGCAAGTCCTTCTTGATTACATTGCCAACGTGCCAACTTTGCCCGACGTAAAAGTGTGGCTGAACTACGACACTGAATTCATCATCCAATTGAATCCTTAGTCTGCTGGTAGCAGTGTAGACTATGCTTCTATTTCCATATATCTCGGGAAATTCAGGAATGTATATCGAGTCGTCAGCATATGTATTTTCCAAATGACACTGGTACGTCAAGAGGTCAAAGGTATCTACGACATATACCTCGCAGGGTACGTATTGCCTGGATTCGATCCATATTTGAACGGCCTTGCTGATCTTGCCCCTTACGATTTGCGCAATCCTTTCTGTCACCAGATCATCTATTCTCGGTTCAAGATACAAATCTGAATAGATACTTCTCAATTCTGCAAGATCGTTCGTACTGAGAGCCTCAACCCCAAGGTCCCCTAGGGTCTTGCTGGTCTTTCTTTCGTGGCTGTCGTCC
>JBKQPS010000021.1:0-9749 GCA_052144915.1 Spirochaetia bacterium
CCCTTCCACCCGCGGCTCGAACGGTGCGGTCATCCCGGCAACGCCGACGGTGTCCATGTGCGCGTTCAGCATGAGGGACCTGCCGCCGCCGCTGCCGGGGGCCACGGCGATCACGTTCGTCCGTCCCGGGATGCCGGTGTCCTGCCGCTCCACCGCGAGGCCGCTGCCGCGCATCCAGTCGGCGATGAAATCGCCGATGTCCGACTCTCCGCGCGCGCCGGGAACGAGGCTCGGGTTCACCGAGTCGATGGAGACGAGCTTCGCCAGAAGGAGCTCCAGGTCGTTCATTCCGTGACCTCCGCCGGGAATCCCGCTTCCACGCGCAGCGCCCATCGCAGCCCGTTGTCCAGGAGACGGACATAGCCGGAATCGTTCAGAACCTCGCCGGTGTGGCCCGGGGTGAAGCAGAATACCCTTCCCTTTCCCGCCTCGTGGGCCCAGGCGGCGCACGACGTTCCGTAGTCGACGTGCGCGACCTCCAGGAGCCGGGTGGTCCGGGCAGAATCCACGCGCACGAAATACATCTCGTCGGTCAGCTCGAACCGCTGGAAACCGGCGAGGATGCGGTGGTTCACCGGCAGCGCACGGACCTCGAACCGCGGGTGCTCCCGGGGATGGAACTGGAAGCCGCCGCGCACCGTCTGGACATACGCGCCTCCCTCGTCGTAAGAGGCAAGCCCGTTGTGCAGCGCGATCACCGCCCCGCCTCCCGCGGCGAACTGCGCGATCGCCGTTTCGTGATTCGACGCCGCCCAGACCGCGTCGGACCGTGTCGGGTCGATCCTGTTCTCCTTGGCGACGATCAGCCCCCCGAAGCCCGAAAGGGATTCCCAGGGCACTTCTGCCGGGTCCGTGAAGGTCCGCAGCTCGAAGCCGATCCGCCCGCCGGCCTGCCGCAGCGCCTCCGCGATCGGCTCCGACGAGTGATAGAAGTCCCCCACGAGGGCCGCGACCGGTCGTCCGAACATGCTGTTGCTTCGCCTCCCGTCCTCAAGGATAGAAATTGAAGATGTTGCCGACGTCAGGTATATGGCGCATCGCCTCGGAAGACAATCGTGTGAGCTCCTCGTCGATCTCCGGCGGATTGCGCGCCGCCGCGGCGGCGGCGTTGTCCTCGAGCTGGGCCTTCGACCGCGCGCCCGCCAATGAACAGACTATTCCCGGCCTGCCCAGGACCCACCGCAGCGCAAGGGTGGCGAGCGGGGTGGCCCGGCGCGCCGCCGCCTCTCTCATCGCGGCGACGGAATCCCGCACGTGCGGCCACACGTCCGGGCGGTAATACAGGGTGCTCTGCCGCGCGTCGCCCTGCGGGAAGCTGGACGGAGAGCGCGGGGTGTCGGAGAGGAGCCCCTGCGCAAGAGAGCTGTAGGTGATCATCGCCACGTCATGCGCCCGGCACCAGGGGATGATGTCTTTTTCCGGGTAGCGCCACAGCAGGTTGTAGCACAGCTGGTATGCATCGATCCGCCCGCCCTGCGCGGCGTTCTCCAGGTCCGCCACGCTGAAATTGCTCACCCCGATGTAGCGCACTTTCCCCGACGCGCGCAGGGTTTCCAGGGCCTCCATCATCGGGCGCAGATCCAGCCCGGTCCGCGGCCAGTGTATATAGAAGAGATCGAGCCAGCCCCGGCGCAGCCTCCGCAGCGTCGCCTCGACGATCTGCGGCGTCTCCGCCCTGCCGGTGGCGTGGGCCTTGGAGGAAACGAACACGCGGCCGGCGAGCGGCGCAATGGCCTCGCCGATCACCTCTTCCGAGCGCCCGTTGCCGTAGTCCTGGGCCGTGTCGAGATGCCGGATCCCCAGCGCGACGGCGTGCCGGATCAGGGCGATGGACTGTTTCGCATCGGATGGCCCCTGCCCCATGTCACCGAATTCCCAGCAGCCCAGCCCGAGCCCCGGGGGAATCGAGGGAGAGGCGCCAGGTGCTTCGACACGCGGCACGCGGTGAAGTATAGTACCTGCCGGTATCGATCGTCACCAACCCGTGCCCGTGCTGAAAGGATGCGCATGCTCTTTACACCCCTCTCCATCCGTTCCGTGACTCTCCGCAACCGGATCATGGTCTCCCCGATGTGCCAGTACTCCTGCGAGGACGGGCAGGCAACCGACTGGCATCTCGTCCACCTCGGCTCACGCGCGGTGGGGGGCGCGGGCCTCGTCATGGCCGAAGCCTCCGCGGTGCAGGCGCGGGGACGGATAAGCCCGCGGGACCTCGGCATCTGGGACGACGCGCAGGTGCCGGGCCTGGAGAGGATCGCCCGGTTCGTTGCCGGGCAGGGGGCGGCGCCCGGCATCCAGCTCGCACACGCGGGGCGGAAGGCAGCGGTGACCGTTCCCTGGGAGGGAGATCGTCCCCTGTCCGCTGCAGAGGGCGCGTGGCAGGTCATCGGACCCAGCCCCACGCCGTTTTCTCCCGCGCACCCGGTTCCGGAAGCGCTCACGGCGCAGGAAATCGGGGGAGTCGTCCGTTCTTTCGCCGATTCAGCCCGGCGCGCGCTGGCCGCCGGCTTTTCCGTCGTGGAGCTGCATTTCGCCCACGGTTATCTCGTGCACGAGTTCCTCTCGCCGCTTTCCAACCGGCGCACCGACGGGTATGGCGGGCCCTTCGAGAACCGGGCGCGGCTCGCGCGGGAAATCGCGCGGTCCGTGCGGGAGGTCTGGCCCGAATCGCTTCCGCTCTTCGCCCGTATTTCCACCACGGACTGGATGGAAGGCGGCTGGGACGTGGAGCAGTCCGTGGAGCTGGCGCGCGCGCTGAAGGCGGAAGGCGTCGACCTGATCGACTGTTCCTCCGGCGGGAATGTGCCCGGCGCGAAGCCGCCGATCGGACCGGGGTATCAGACGCCGAACGCCGAAAAGATCCGTCGGGAGGCCGGGATCCCGACCGGGGCCGTCGGTCTCATCACTTCCGCCGTGCAGGCGGACCACGTGCTCCGCACCGGCCAGGCCGACCTGGTCGTCATGGCGCGCCAGTTGCTGCGGGATCCGTACTGGCCTCTTCATGCGGCGGCAGAGCTGCGCGCGGAAGCACCATGGCCGAACCAGTACCTCCGGGCAAAGGTCTGAAATCTTTCCCTCAGGTGCCGAACGACGCCTCCGCGGCCGCGACCGTCTGGCTGATGAGAGTGGCGATCGTCATTGGACCCACGCCGCCGGGCACAGGGGTATACGCGGCGCACCGGTCGATGACCGGCGCAAGCTCGATGTCTCCCACGTTGCCCGGGTGGTAGCCCGCGTCCACGACGACCGCCCCGTCGCGGATCCACGTTGACTTGATGAACTCGGGCCTGCCCACCGCGCCGAGAACGATATCCGCTTCTTTCACGATCCCGGGCAGCCCCCGGGTTTTCGAGTGGCAGATCGTGACGGTCGCGTTGGCGTTCAGGAGCATCATGGCAACTGGTTTTCCGAGGATCGGGCTGCGGCCCACGACCACCGCGTGGCGTCCTTCCAGCGCAATTCCGTAGTGGGAAAGCAGGCGCATGATGCCTGCCGGGGTCGCCGATCCGTACGCCGGCTCCCCCATCGCCATCCTCCCGAAACCGAGCATCGTCACCCCGTCGACGTCCTTCGCAAGGGCGATCCGCTCGAAGCAGCTCCTCTCGTCGATCTGCTTCGGCACGGGGTGCTGCAGGAGGATACCGTGCACCCCGGGATTCGCATTCAGCTCGTCGATGTGCCGCAGGAGCTCCGCCGTCGACGCCGACTGGGGGAGCACCACCTTGAGAGATTCCATGCCCACGCGGCGGCAGGCGCTTCCTTTCATTTTCACGTACGTCGCGGAGGCAGGGTCGTCGCCGACGAGGATAGTCGCGAGGATCGGCGGCCGTCCGCCGGCTTTCTCGCGGATCTTCGCGACGCGCGCCGAGAGCTCGGCCTCGATCGCCTGGGAGAGCGCTTTTCCATCGAGCACGGTGCCTGACATGGTTCCTCCTGGGTGGGGTGCGGGCAAATCGGGTTGACCGCGCGAGCATACCACGGACAGTCATCCGCGTCACGGGCCGCGGGAGAGCCGGGCGAGCCCTGCTCGGCCGGCGACACTCTCCGCGGCTTGACAGTGTCGGGCAGAAATGGAACATTCTCCGCACACACGCCAGCGTGCTCGACCCCCCTTGGTACCTGCATCGTTCGAATGCTGCGCGTGATGCGTGAACGATTTCGAACGGAGGATTCATGATCATGAAGCACGCAAAAGTGTTTCTTCCCATCGCACTCGCGCTCGTCGTCGGCGCGTGCGCCAGGCCGCCCCAGGCCGACATCGATGCGGCCCGGGCAGCGGTGGCCGACGCCGCGAAGAACGCCGACATCGTCGCCTACGCGCCGGACACGCTGAAGTCGGCCCAGGACAAGCTCGCGCAGATGGAATCGGAGCTCACCGCGAAGCACTACGACAAGGTGAAGGCCCTCGCCCTCGATGCAAGGGCCACCGCCGGGACCGCGGCAAACGACGCGGCAAGGGGCAAGGAAAAGGCGCAGGCGGACGCGACGGCGCTGATCGCCGCATTGCAGCAGGCCCTGCCGGATGCAGCGAAGAAGCTCGCCTCCGCGAAGAGGGTGAGAGGAATCACGCTGGATTTCGCCGGTCTCACGAAGGAGCTCTCCGACGCCCAGGCGGCGCTGGCCGACGCGGACAAGGACCTCACCGACGGCAACTTTGCCTCGGCCCTGCAGAAGGCGACAGCCGTGCAGGCGCAGCTCTCCGCCGGTGAAAAGGCGGTCGGGGACGCCGTCCAGGCCGCGGGGAACAGGAAGAAATAGGCTGACCCGGGCGCGCCTGGCGGCCGTGCCGACCGAATGACCTCCCCGCGCGCGGCCGGCGCGTTCTCCCCGCGCTACCCCGGAAAGATCGCCGGGAGCAGGCCCTGCCCTATTCGCCCCAGCCGGACCGCGCAGACGACTCCCGCGGAGAGCGCGATTGCGTCGGCGGCCCGCGCCCAGGGGACGTAGGGTCCGACGGTGAAGACGATCACCGCCGCCGCCGTGCTGAAGAGAAAGAAGGCGAGCCCGTAGATCTTCTTGCGGGAGAGAATGGGAGTCGAGCTCCGGCGGAACCTCACCCGCGCGTCGAAGATGCCGGTGACGAAGGATGCAATGACCGCGAGGGGAAGGACGCCGAGGAATCCGCTGATGATCGCGGTCAGCGTATCGGGATAAAAGCCCGGCAGGATCAGCGCGACCAGCGACAGCACGAATGCCGAAGCGGAGAACGACACGGAGAAGTGATCCACGATGGGGTGCACGTCCAGCCAGAGCAGCAGCCGCCGCTGCTCCGAAACGGGGTCTTTCCAGGGTTCCATCAGCTTTCTGGGCACTCCGCAGGCCGGGCAGACGTCGCCGACCCTTGCCGCCTCGGTCACGTAGCCGCACGACCTGCACCGCATGAGCTCTGCCATGATGTTCTCCGCCCTCCGGCCTACGCCTGCTTCTTGACCGCTTCCTCCGCGAGGCCCACCAGCGGCTTCAGCATGCTCATGAACTCCATGGGGAATATGAACTTCGTCGCGGCCCCGGTTCCCATCTGCTTCAGCGTGTCGAAGTACTGCAGCAGCATCGTCTTCGCGTCCACCGTCCGGGCCGTACCGAAGATCTTCTCCAGCGCCAGGGCGAAGCCCTCGGCGCGCAGGATCGCCGCCTGGCGATCTCCCTCCGCCTTGAGGATGGCCGACTGTTTCTCGCCCTCGGCAACGAGGATCGCCGCCGCGCGCTTGCCCTCGCTCTCGATGACCATTGCGCGGCGATTGCGCTCGGCCGACATCTGCCTGTTCATGGCATCCTGGATGTCCTTGGGCGGGACGATCTCGCGGATCTCAACGCTGGTCACCTTCACACCCCAGCGCTCGGTCACCTCGTCCAGCTTCGTGCGGAGGACGCGGTTGATGTCTTCCCTCTTCGCCAGGACGTCGTCCAGCGGGATGTCGCCGATCACGGCGCGCAGCGTGGTGGTGGCGATCTTCTGGCTCGCCCCGGCGTAGTTGCCGACGGCGATCACCGACGTGGCGGGATCCAGCACGCGCCAGTAGATGAGGAAGTCGATGTCAATGGGCGCGTTGTCCTTGGTGATGCAGGTCTGGCTGGGAATTTCCAGGTAGAGCTCGCGCAGGTCCGCCCACACGGGCTTGTCCACGATGGGGATGAGGAACACCAGCCCCGGGCCTTTCGCGCCGATGCTGCGGCCCAGCCGGAACACCACCAGGCGCTGGTATTCCCGCACGACCTTGATCGCCGAGGAGAAGATGATGATGACGACGATGACGATGATGGCAAGCAGTACGTAGCTCATTTGATGCCTCCCTGGATTGACATGCGAAATCCCTATTTCCCGATGCGGCGCACGAGCAGCCGAACGCCGTCCCTGCCCACGACCTCGACCCGTTCGCCCGACGCGACACTGCCCTCGACGGACCGCGCGCTCCACTGCTCGCCCGAGAGCTGGACAAGGCCTTCCGGTGAGAGGTCAGTCGCCGCGGCCCCCCTGCCGCCCACGAGCGCCTCAGCGCCGAAGGTGATCTTCCGTGCCTGCGCGCGGATGCCCTTGCCCAGGACAAAGACGAAGAACGCGACGACGAGCACCGTCATCACGACGATCACCGCGAAGGAAAGCTGGGCCGCCCCTCCCGCAGGCGCGAAGCTACCGCTCGATGGAGCGGGGCCGGCGGCCGCGGGCGGCCGCCAGGGCGGGAACAGCAGGAAGGAGCCGAGCACGAACGCCACGACGCCGCCCGCGGTGAGAAGCCCGTGGGTCGGCGCCTTGAGGTCGATGAGGAAAAGCCCGACGGCCAGCGCAATGAAGATGATCCCCCCGATGTTCGTGGGCAGGTTCCCGAAAGCGATGAATGCGAGCAGGAGGGCGATCCCTCCGGCCACCCCGGGAGCAACCGCCCCCGGAGAGGTGAGCTCGAATATCACCCCGAACATCCCGATCACCAGCAGGATGTAGGCGACGTCGGGGTTCACGAGGAAGGCGAGGATCCAGTCCATGAAGCTCATGCGGAAGCGCCGCACCTCGGCGCCCGCGGTCCGCAGGACGATCGGCCCGGTGGCCGTCTGCACGGTGCGGCCGTCGACGCGGGCAAGCAGCTCCCCGAGGCTGGGGACGACGAGGTCCGCCACGTGACGCGCGACGGCCTCGGTGTCGGTGAGGGAAATGCTGCGGCGCACGGCGTCGTCCGCCCAGTCCGCGGGCCTGCCGCGGAGGGCGGCCAGGGATTTCAGCTTCGCCGTCGTGTCGTTGAGGATCTTCTCCCCCATCACCCCCGGGATGTCGGCGCCGTTCGAGTTGACCGGGTGCGCCGCTCCGATGTGCGTGCCCGGCGCCATCGCCGTCACCTGGGCGGCCATGGCAACGAACACCCCGGCCGATGCGGCCCGCGCGCCCGCGGGCGTCACGTAGACGGCGACGGGAACGGGGGAGGCGAGGATTTTCGCGACGATCTGGTCCATGGAGGTCCCCAGCCCACCGGGAGTGTCCATCTCGATGACGGCGAGATCCGCTCCCTCCCGTTGCGCTCTGTCCAGGCCGCGCAGGATATAGCGCGCCGAGATCGGATCGATGGGGCCAGAAAGGGTCAGGACATCCGCGACCCTCCCCTGGGACACGGCCGCGGAAGCGCACGCGCAAATGAGGAAACCCGCGAGGAGCCCCTTCATGCACTCCCTTCCTTCCCCGCAGTATACCCTCGGGAGGGACGCGAATCCAGCGTAGGCCGCCCACAGGCCGCCCACGGGCACGCACGGGTTCCGGCGTTCAGCCCGGCGTCAATCATTCCGATATTGATCACGGAAGCCGGGTGACGGGCGGCCGAGCCTGCGGGTCCCCGGTGCGGAGGAATGACTGATGCGTGACGCCAGCCCCCAGAAGATGCTGCAGTGGATCAGCAGGACCTATGATATGACGCCCGCTGCCCTGGCCCGGATGTTCCAGAGAAACGCACGCACGCTGAACGTCTGGCTGAAGGAGGGGCGGATCCCGGAAAAGGGCCGCTCGAAGATCAGGTCCGCTTTCTACTATCTGAACAACGCGCCGGATCCCTGGACACATCGCCCGCAAGGCGGCATGTAGGACCGTTTTTGCCGGTTCCCGTCGCCCCCCGGGAGACGGCACCCCGCTGCGCTACTTCCTCGGATGCGTCTTCAGGTATTCCGCGAGATACTGCGTGGCCATGTCGAAGGAAGTCTTGTCATAGGAACGTCCGACGAGGCCCGCGAATGTCTTCTGGAGCAGGTCCTCCCAGTTCGTCTCGACCTTCGGGGGAACCTGGTTGATCTTCAAGCCGTACTTCTTCATCACGTCGATCGCCTGGCCGTCAGCCTTGGCGAGATCCGGGGCCAGTGATTCGGCGATCTTCTGGGCGGCATCGAGGAGCTGGGATTGGAGGTCAGCGGGGATCTGGGACCAGCTCTTCATGCTGACCACGGCCGCCCCCCACAGGGGCGCCAGCTTCATCGCCGTCATGTTCCCCGCGATCCCGAACCACTGGCTGGAGGCGGCAACCAGGGGGCTCGTCACCAGCGCGTCCACCATCCCGCCCTGGAGCGAGGTCATCAGGTCCGTGGCCGCCGTCGTGACGGTCTGGAACCCCGCGCTCTGGTATGCCTGCACCTCGTCCGGGTCCCCGCTCCACACCCAGAGCTTCTGGCGCCGCAGGTCGTCAGGGGTCACCACGGGGGCGCGGGAGAAGAAATACACCCAGCCGCTCGGCGACCACATGATCGGTTTGAACCCGCGCTTCTGCAGCTCCGTGTCGAAGAAGGGCTCCATCTTGTCCAGCACGTAGGAGAGCTCGTCATCGCTCTGCAGGAGCAGGGGATAGGAGAGGGTCTTCACCCCATTGAATATTCCCTGGAGGCCCGTGACGGTGATGAGGGCCGCATTCAGCGTCCCGATGCGGATCTTGCGGATCATGTCCGGCTCATCGCCGGCCACTCCCCCCGCGTAGATCTTCAGGCTCACCGTGCCACCCGAGATCCTTTCCCACTCCGCCGCCAGCCTGCGGGCGCCCAGCTCCCAGGGTGAGCCCACGGGCGCGAGGGTCCCCAGCTTGATCGTGAGCGCGGAAGCACCAGTCGTGACGAGCAGCGCGCACAGGATGGCCGCGGCACGCAATGGTCCACGCCTCATCACTCACCTCCCCCATCCGCAACGAAATAGTCGTCCACGTGGTCCAGCAGCCAGCGGGCTTTCCGCTGGCTGACGATGTTCACGAGCCTGTCGGGAATGTCGGCATTCACGTCGATCGCGAGCGCCTTGCCGAGAAGCTCGCGGAACTCCGCGGCGTCCTGGTTCTTCACGCTCACCGAGGTCGCCAGCGCGATGTACGGCCCCGCCCGCATCCCCTTCGACAACGCGAGGGCCCGGGCAAAGGACGCGCGGGCCTTCTGCTCTCCGCCCCCGAGGTCCGGCGGCGCCCCGCCATAGAACGAGATGAATATTTCGTGCACGGCGCCGGCACCGTAGGCATCGTCCCAGGCATCGACCTGCTGCAGCATGGCCACGGCGCGCGGCACGGCGACGATCTGCACGAAATCGAAGGGATCCGCGCTGAAAGCCCCCATCCACGCCGCTGCCGCCCAGTACAGGTAGTCGGAATCTTCCTTCCTCGTCAGGCGGAGAGCCGCCGCCGCGCCTTCCTTGTCCAGCGCGGTCCGGAACCCCGGACGGCGGTTCTCCAGGCCCTGCAGCACGTAGTCGCGCGCGCGCAGGAACAGCTTCTTGGCCCGCTGACGCAGGGCGGTCTGTTGTTCCACCTGTT
>JBKQPS010000022.1:0-3608 GCA_052144915.1 Spirochaetia bacterium
GCAGCAACACTGAGAAGGCACAACAGAATTGCAAACATCATCAGGCTGAAAATCGTCCGTAGCGCAGACACAGGTCTCCCGTTGGATCTTCGAGAACTGGTCTGCGCCCTCATACTCACCCCCTACCTCGAAAACGAACAGTGGGATAGAATATACTGTTAGCGTTGCCCACAGACTGGAGTTTCCCGATATTTGTGCACACCCTGAATTGGACCTGCGTCTCGGTTTCGGAGAGGATCCAAATATCCGCCCCTATGTTTCGCGATGGATTGCACGCAGGGTTTCCATCATCTCATAGAGAAAGGTCCCTGGAGGGGCCCCGACGCACCCCGCCTTTACGACGCGCCCAGGAACGCTTCGATGACCAGGGGGTCGGACAGCAGGCTCTCGCTGGGACCTTCGCGGATCAGCCGGCCGTGCGAGAGCACGATCGTCCGGGCGGAGATGCGCGTGGCCTGGCGCGCATTCTGTTCCACCAGGAGGATGGCGGTGCCGGATTCGCTGATCGACCGGATCATGCTGAAGACGGCGGCGACCAGGACGGGGGCAAGCCCCATGCTCGGCTCGTCCAGGAGAATGAGCCGGGGGTTCGCCATGAGCGCGCGGCCCAGGGCGAGCATCTGCTGCTCCCCGCCGCTCAGGCTGCCCGCCGGCAGGCGGCGCCGCTCCGCCAGGCGGGGGAAGATCTCGAAGACGCGCTCCCTCGTTTTCCGCGTCCTTTTTTCGTCCCGCTGCGTCCACGCGCCGAGCGCGAGGTTCTCCTCCACGCTCAACGGTCGCAGCATGGCCCGTCCCTCCGGGACCTGGACGAGGCCGGCCCGGACAATGAGGTCCGGCCGGCGCCTCGTGATATCCTCTCCGGCAAATCGGATCACGCCCGCCGACGGCCGCACCAGGCCGCTGAGGGCGAGAAGCGTCGAGCTCTTGCCGGCGCCATTGGCCCCGATCAGGGCGACGATGCCGCTTTCGTCGACGGAGAAGGACAGCCCGCGGACGGCCTCGATGGCGCCGTAGCGCACGCACAGGTCATTGACCTCCAGCAATGCCACGCTCAGTCCTTTCCCAGGTATGCTTCGCGCACCAGCTCGTTGCTGGCCACCGCGGCCGGCGTTCCCTCCGCGATCGCGCGGCCGAAGTTCAGGACCGCGATGCGGTCGCACACGCCCATGATCAGGTCCATGTGGTGCTCGACCACGATGAGCGTGTACCCCTTTCCCTTCAGCTCGAGAAGGAAGCTGCCCAGCCGCTCGGTTTCGGCTTCATTCATCCCCGCCGCGGGCTCGTCCAGGAGAAGGAGCCGCGGGTGGAGGGCCAGTGCCCGCGCAATCTCCACGCGGCGCTGATCCGCGTAGGCCAGTGTGCCGGCCCGCAGGTCGGCCAGGTCGGAAAGGCCGAGGCGCTCCAGGAGCAGGGTCGCCTCGTCGGATGCCTCCGCCTCCTCCGCCCGCTCCCGGGGAAGTCTCAGCCACGTCGTGAGCAGGCTCGTCCTGATGCGCGCGTGGCGCCCCACGATCACGTTTTCCCGCACGCTCATCTCGGCGAACAGGCGGATCCCCTGGTACGTGCGCGCGATTCCGGCCTTCGCGATCACGTGGGCGGGACGACCCTGGATTTCCCTGCCCTGCCAGACGATCCGCCCCGCGCTGGGCGAGGCGAGCCCCGAGACGAGGTTGATGAAGGTGGTCTTTCCCGCCCCGTTGGGACCGATCAACCCGTGGATGCGTCCCTCGTCGAACCGGAGGCTCACGTCCCGCAGCGCCTCCACTCCGCCGAACACCCGGGATAGTCCGTGCACGGACAGGAGGGGCGCTTCGGACCTGGATCCGCGCGATTGCAGAGGCTCCTCCCGGCCGTCGCGGACCGCGCGCTTCATGGACCGCCGCCTCCGCGCCGGGAAGCTCTGCGCAAGTCCGCCGGGCAGGAACACGATGACGAGCAGGAGCGCCAGCCCGGTCAGGATGTTGGGAAGCTGCGCGAAGTCGCGGAGAAATCCCAGCGATGCACCGAGGCTATCCCGGAGGAAGATCGGCAGGGCGGTGAGAAGGCCCGCCCCGAGGAGCGGCCCGAACCACTGCCCTGCCCCCCCGACGACGGCATAGCTCAGGACGTCGACCGCGCGGGTGAACCGGAAGTCGCCGTTGTCCAGCGAGCCGACGCTATGCGCATAGAACGCCCCGGCCGCGCCGGCGATCACGGCGCTCAGGAGAAAAGCGAGGCTGCGGTAGGCGACGACGTCGATCCCCATCGTGGAGGCCGCGTCGGGCCGCTCGCGGATCGCCCGAAGGGCGCGGCCCGTCTTTGACCACGAGAGTGACCAGAAGAGATAGACCAGCAGCGCCAGGAACAGGGCAATCGTCACCGGGCCCGTCTTCCGCATCGCCTCGTAGGGAAAGCCCGTCGAAAGGTTTGCCCCGGTCGGCCCCCCGGTCAGGCCGGGAAGAAGCACGATGACGATGCGCACGACTTCGCCGAACCCCAGCGTGCAGATTGCCAGGTACACGTCCGTGAGCCTCAGCACGGGCAGCCCGATGATCAGAGCCACGATGCCACAGAGGAGAAGCGCGCAGGGGATGGAGAGGGCAGCGGGCATGCCCACCTTCACCGCGAGGATGGCGGAGGCGTAGGCGCCGATGGCCATGAATCCCGCGTTGGCAAGAGAGAGCATCCGGGCATGGAGGGTGACGAAAGCGCTCAACGCGAGGATCGCGTTGATGAGAAGCCGGTTGATGTCGGCGGGGTTGCGCGCGCAGAGCACGGCGTCCCCGCCCACGATGACGAGCACGATGACCCCGGGAAGAATGCGGGACATCCGCGAACTGCTGCTCATGCGCGGTCCGATTCCGGACGCCCCAGGATGCCGTTCGGCCGTACCAGGAGAATAAGGAAGAGGATCAGGAATGCAATCGCATCCTTGATATCGCTTCCGCCGGGGAGGTAGGCAATGGTGAACGTTTCCACGAGCCCCAGGATGAGCCCCCCCAGCACGGACCCCTCGATGCTTCCCATGCCGCCCAGGATCACGACGGCCAGCCCCCGCAGCTCGATCTGGGCGCCCATGCCGGGGGCGATGTTGTTGGTGAGCAGGCCCACCAGGATTCCCGCCGCGCCGGCGAGAGCCCCGGCCACCAGGAAGGTGACGATCACGACGGAATCGACGTCGATTCCCAGGAGTCGGGAGGCCCTCTGGTCGGCCGCAATGGCCCGGATCGCCTTTCCCAGCCGCGCGCGCCGGATGAAAACACCGAGGGCCAGCGTCAGCACCAGGGCCGACGCCATGATCAGGATCTGTGCGCGGCTGATGCGCACGCCTCCGGCTCCCCCCAAAAAGAACGGACGCGGGTCCAGCACGCTGTCGGGGAAACGGCGCGTGCTCACGCCGAACACCGCCTCGGCAACGCCCACCATGACGATCGAGGCGCCGATGCTGCTGATCATCGATGACAGGCGATCGGATCCCTCGCGCCGCAGGGGCCGGAAGGCGAGCAGCTCCAGGAGGACCGCGATCCCCGCGCCGGCCGCCATGGAGACGGCCAGCCCGACAGGAAGGGGCATGCCGAGCTGCGACATGACGATCCAGCCGGCAAAGGCGCACCACATGAAGGTCGCCG
>JBKQPS010000023.1:0-3223 GCA_052144915.1 Spirochaetia bacterium
GGTCTCCCATGGTCCGGCACCGGCCCTGCAGTCATCTTCGAGTCGTATGAAGCAGGTTTCGCGGGCTACTTGAACGCCCGGATCGGGGTGCTCGCCGCGCTCACTCTCGCCTCGAGCCTTTTCGTGCTTTTCCTGATCCCTCTGCTCCTGCGGGCAAGTGTCTTCACCCCGCTGCGGGTGCTGTCCCATGGAATGCGCCGGGTAGAGGCGGGCGACCTGGACGCGACCGTCAAGGTCCTGTCTCGCGATGAGATCGGGTCACTGGCGAGCTCTTTCAACCGGATGGTCGGGGGCTTGAAAGAGCGGTTCGAGCTCACCAAGTACGTCTCCGGCGGGACCATCGATGCCGTGAAGACCAGCCAGGAACCCCGGCGGGTCGTGAGGACCCTCCTGTTCACCGACGTGCGCGGCTTCACTTCCTACACCGAGCGGCGCAAACCCGAGCAGGTCGTGGAGGTCCTCAATCGCCTGCTGGAACGCCAGTCGGAGCTCATCCAACGCCAGGGGGGCGACATCGACAAGTTCGTCGGCGACGAGATCGTGGCGGTATTCTCCGGAGACACAGCCCCGCTCCGCGCATGCGCCGCGGCTCTGGACATCGCTCAATTGTTCGCGCGCAACGCCCAGGAGTTCGACGGCCTCACCGTGGGGATCGGCATCGCCACCGGTTCAGTCATCCAGGGGATGGTCGGGTCGGTGCGTCGGGCTGATTTCACCGTGATCGGTGACTCGGTCAACCTCGCGAGCCGATTGTGCGGCATGGCCAAGGGCACGCAGATATTCGTGAGTGATTCGACAATGAGAGAGGCTAGGCGTGACTTCCGGTTCACAGGACCGTTCTCTGTCAACATCAAGGGGAAGAGGGTGACTCAGCGGGTGTGGCTCCTGAACGGCCCCTCAACTGAAGGCGCAGGCAGCGAGGCGGTCCCTTGCCATTCAAGGGATGATGGCATAGAAGGAAGGGAATGCCCCCCATCATCTGGATCGAACCTTTCACCGTAAGGGTGTTTGAAATCGATGCGCGAGGGACCCTCGGAGTCCGCAGCCTCTGTGACTACCTGCAGGAAGCAGCCGGCAACCATGCCCGCGAGTTTGGCGGCGGAGTAAACACCCTGCAAGACAGGGGAATGACGTGGGTGCTGTCGCGCATCAGGGTGAGAATCTCCCGGCTTCCCCGTGCGGGAGAAAAATTGGCTGTTCGCACGTGGCACTCGGGCTTCGACAGGCTGTTTTCCCTGCGCGATTTTTCCCTGGTCGATGCCGAAGACAACCCCATCGTCACCGCCGTGAGCGCGTGGGTCATGCTCGATCTGCGAGCACGGCGCCCCGTGCGGCCCTCGACAGTCTTCTCACCCCCTGACCCAAGCGGCATACCGAGAGCATTCGCCGCAGATCTTGAAAAACTGCCGGGATGCGCGGGTGATGGGAAGGAGACGAGCATTTCGGTTCGGTGGAGTGATCTGGACGTCAACGGGCACGTGAACAACAGCAGATACGCGGAGTGGGTGGCGGAAGGCGCCTCGGCCGTGTGCCATGATGGGGAACGTCTCGCGGGGCTGGATATCGACTACCTTGCCGAAACTCTCTACCCGGATTCCGTGGTGGTGCGCAGCCGGCGCGACCAGGGCGGAGCCGGGCGAGTGGACCATGCGATCGCGCGCGCCAGCGACCGCGTCGAGGCCGTGCATGCCAGGACGGAGTGGACGCTTCCATGATCGGAGAGAGAACTCGCTCGCGGACCAGGAACTGCGGACCGCTCAAGCGCGCGTGGGAGTGGGGAATGGACGTCCGATCACCAGAGCTTCGCGCAGTTCCGGCTCGAGTTCCAGGAAGGCATCGTCGGGCTCGGCGCCCAGCGCGTCCAGCGTCTTGCTCATGAAGTTCCGCGCCGTCACCGTCAAGACGACGTCAAGGATTTCCTCGTCAGACAGCCCCTTCTCCCGCAGAAGGTCGAAGTCCCGCGCGGTGATCTGGTTAGGCTCCAGGGTTACCCTCTGGGCAAACTCCATCAGCATGACCTCTTCTTCAGGCAGACCAGCGCTGCGGAAATCCCTGGCGATGGCGGCCAATTCGGAAGGACCGAAAAAGTTCTTTCGCAGAATGGAACCGTGCGCCAGCATGCAGTATGTGCAATTGAGAGCGCGCGCCGCGGCAAAGGTTACAAGCTCGAACCGGCGCAGCCGCATATTGGATCGGATGGAATTCAGCAGGGTCCGCCAGGCTTGATAGACTTCGGGGCGCAGACTGAATGCTGAGGTGTGGTTGGCGACGTAGCCCTTGGTCTTCTGGTCATCCTGATATATATCGAGAAGCTTTCCCACGGCGCGATCGGCCGGAACTGTCTTGATGAATGCCATAGAGTACCTCCTATTCCCATACGCCCGCCAAGCGCTAGAAACTGAGCGAAGCTGCTCCGGAAGCAAGCCACTCGACAACGCTCGCCGCAGGAACAATCCGAACTCCTTTGATCAGGTCTGAATCTGAGATGCCACGTGGTTTGGTGCAGGCACCACACGCCCAGATCTGCCCGCCATTGGCGACAAATGATTGCACGACTTCTTTCAAAGGTTGAAATCCCTCTTTTTGTATGGTATCGACATACCCATTGGTGGCATTCCAGACCCCATCGATCGTCAGGAGGACAACAGCCTCCTGGTCGGCCGAGGCTGCGACGTTTCCTACGATAAATGGAAGCGTGGCCCGTTCCGGGTCTTCGCGTCCGTGCGTGCAGTTGATCAACAAACGCGGCATTTGTGGTTCTCCTCCTGTTTCTGTGCCTATTTCTTCTTCAAGAAGAAACGCAGCCCCTGGTGCCCATCATCCAACATCGCCAGCAACTCGTTCCCGGAAAGGCGACACCAGGCTGCAATATCTTCCCGGGCGGTTGAATCACTGACCCGAACTTCGAGCACCTGGCCGGAATCCAGCTCCCTCAGCTTGGATTTGATCGCCGGCGTCAGCAGCGCACAAGTCGATCCCTGGCTCTCCGAGTCGGCCTTCATCTGCAACAGCGCCGCTGCCGGAGGCAGCGCCAGGTGTTGATCGCCTTCGTGGCCGGGAACAACGGAATTTGTTATTGTTTTCAGCGTCGATCTCCTTTCTTGCTGAGATCGTACTCGCTTCAGGAGGGTTGATGCTTCACCGATCGTCGGGAAGATTTGACCAATCGTCCGGAAACACGCCGCGAGACGTCGCGAACCGACGATCCGCGTCCGCCGAGAGG
>JBKQPS010000024.1:0-5604 GCA_052144915.1 Spirochaetia bacterium
TGAGGGAGACGGAAATCGCCCAGTCAGAGGATGATCCACTATTCGCTGACCAGAAGCCAGGCTCCTCGCTCGCGATGACCGAATGGACGGAGAAGCTCATCGGGACACACCAGGAGATGCACCATGCCCGAGCATGAAATCATCGAGAAAGCGATACGGAAAGTTGCGGATTTTCCGAAGCCGGGCGTGCTTTTCTACGATATCACGGGAATCCTCGTGAACCCCCGGGCCTTCGCGTACTGCATCGACCGGATGGAAGAGGCATACGGGAAGTCTGACCTGGACGCGGTGGCGGCAATCGAGTCGCGCGGGTTCATCTTTGCGGCGCCATTTGCCGTGCGGAGGGGGCTTCCCCTCATCCTCCTGCGAAAGAAAGGAAAGCTGCCGGGGGAAACGTACGGAATCAACTTTACCCTGGAGTACGGCGAGGATGTCCTCGAAGTACACCGCAGCGATGTCACGCGGGGCCAGAGGATCCTCCTCGTCGACGACCTGATCGCCACCGGCGGCACTCTCAACGCCGCCGCGCAGCTGTTGGAACTGGGCGGCGCGAAGGTGATCGGGATATTCGGGGTCGTGGGGCTGCCTTTCCTCCACTACGAAAAAGTCCTCGGCAGCTACCCCCTGAGAACACTCATCCAGTATTCGAGCGAATAGCGGCTCAGCAGATTCTCGGCAGGAGCAGGCCGCGCGGGAAATCCATGACCCGCGTGCCGCCCACCCGCGTCCTGGTGAGGACCTTCCCCGGCGAATCGGCTGACACCCGGCCGACGCGCCGCGCCTCCGTCCCAAGAGGACGCGAATGCAGGATTTCCAGCGCCCTGTCCGCCGCGCGTCCGGCCACCAGGGCGACGAACACGCCCTCGTTCGCAATTTCCAGCGGATTCAGCCCGAGAAGGCTGGAAACCGTCCGCACCTCGTCGGTCACGGGGAACGCGGCATCCTCCACCGACATGCCCCGGGGCGATGACTGCACGATCTCGTTCAGCACCGACGCGAGGCCGCCGCGTGTCGCGTCTCGCACGAACCGAAGCTCCTCGGCAAGCGGAAAGAGCGCGCTCACCGCGGGATACAGGTGCGCCGTATCGGAGCGAAGAGTGCCGGCGATGGGCAGCGACTCCCGCGCCGCCAGGACCGTGAGGCCGTGGGATCCGACGGCCGCTGAAACGATCACCGCGTCTCCCACCTCCGCCCGTGCCGGCGAGAGCGGGTGAGGAAACTCGCGTCTTCCCACGCCGGTCGTCGTCACAAACAGGCCGCCCCCCTTGCCCCGCGGAACCACCTTGGTGTCCCCGGTGACGATCCGGACGTCCGCCTCGCGCGCGGCGGCCGCCGCGGAGGCCAGGGCCCGGCGGAGGTCGTCCACCGGGAATCCCTCCTCGATGACGAGCGCAAGGGACAGGCAGAGCGGCTTCGCGCCGCTCACGGCGAGGTCGTTGCACGTGCCGAAGACCGACAGACGGCCGATGTCGCCACCGGGGAAAAAAGGAGGGTCTACCACGTACCCGTCGGTCGTGATGAGAAAGTCAGATCCCTTTTCGACCGCGCCGGCATCCAGTAGCTCCGGATACGAATCGCCCCGGAAAAAGGGGTGGATCACCTCTTCGACGAGTTCCCGCGACAGCGCGCCGCCGCTTCCGTGCTCCAACCGGATCTCCCCGCCGGTCTTCACCGGGGGCTCCCGTAGCGGAAGTACGCGGCGCAGGTGCCTTCGGAAGACACCATGCAGGGACCGACCGGGTCGTCCGGCGTGCACCGGGTGCCGAACAGGGCGCACTGCGGCGGCGTGGACATCCCCGCGATCACACGGGCGCAGAGGCATCCCGGCGGCTCCCGGTCTTCCGCCGGCGGAATGGCGAACGCTTTCTCCGCGTCCGATGCCGCCAGCCACGGCTGCAGCCCCAGTGCAGCGCCGGGAATCGGGCCCAGCCCGCGCCACGTATCGTCACGCGGCTGGAGCGTACGCGACATCAGCTCCCGGGCGCGCGGGTTTCCTCCGGCCCGGACCGCGCGGGGGTATGCATTCACCACCCGGCAATCGCCGCTCTCGATCCGCCGGAGAAGTGCGAGTATTGCTGTCAGCATGTCCAGCCCTTCGAAGCCGGCGATCACGCCGGGCCTCCCGCCCTCACGCTCCAGAAACGCGTAGGCATCGGAGCCGATGATGACCGAGACGTGGCCCGGGAGGAGGAACCCGTCGATTCCGTGTTCGGGGTTCTGAAGGAGGAAACGGAGTGCCGGCGGAACCGTCTTGAAAGCGGTATAGAGGAAGAGATTCTCGACGCCGCGGCCACGCGCTTCCAGGAGGGCGGAGACGATGGTCGGAGCGGTGGTTTCGAAACCCACGGCGAGAAAGACCACCGGAAGGGCGCTTTGGCGCGCCATCTCGGTGAGCTCGGCCGGCGAGTAGACAAGCCTCACCCGCCCCGTTCCCGCGAGGGACGACAGGGTGCGTCCGTTCGTTCCCGGCACCTTCATCAGGTCACCGAAGGTCGCCACCAGGGCACGTCCGTCCGCCACGAGCCGCATCGCGTTGTCGATGTAGCCCGAGGGTGTGACGCACACCGGACATCCGGGACCCGAAACGAGAGCGACGGTTGGCGGCAGGAGGGACTGGATTCCCTGCTTGCGCAGCTCGACGGTGTGCGTGCCGCACACCTCCATGATGCGCACGGTCCGACCGATCCGCGCCGCGGCCGATTCGATCTCCGAGACGAGATTCCCGGCCAGGCGGCTCTCGTCCATCATCACGGGGCGCCGGTCTCTCCTGAAAGCTCGGCCAGCTTTCTGAAGAGCTCGAGCCGCTCCTCGGCCTCCTCCAGGCTGAGCGTCTCGATCGCGTATCCCGCGTGGACGATCACGTGATCCCCCGGCCGCGGGTCCTTCAGAAGGGAGATGTCGACCTCCACCTGCACCGCACCCTCGGATACGATGGCGCGCCGCTCGTCGACGATTCTTTCTATCTTCATGGGAGTCGCCAGACACATGGGACCGCCTCCGCTGTCAGTATTCGAACCACGCCTGGCCGACGGCGAGCCCGCCGTCACCCGCCGGGGCGCGCTCGTTCAGGAAAACCTCAAAACCATCCTTGATCAAGAGGGGAACGAGCAGGTCCCTCAACAATAGGTTCTGGAAGACCCCGCCCGAAAGGGCGATGCGCGATACGCCGGTGTGCTTTCGCATTCGGCGCGCCCCTTCCGCCGAGGCCTCGGCGATTGCCTTGTGAAAGCCAAAGGAAAGGCCCGGGATCCGCGCATCCGCGGCCGCGTCGTTCCATGACTCCAGGAGCGCGCCGAGGAGGGGACGCGGATCCACCAGGAACAACCGGTCATCGCCCGGACCCGGCTCGAAGGGAAGGAGGTCCCCGACTCCTCCACCCGCCGCGAGCTTCGTCCCTGCCCCGCGCGCCTGCAGGCCTTTGCCTTCCAGCCTGATCGGACCCTCTCCCTCGTAGCTGGCCTGCTCCACCAGCCCGAGGATCGCGGCGGCCGCGTCGAAGATGCGCCCGAGGGAAGTGGTCGAGGGGCAGTTCACATTTCCTGCGATCATCGCATTCAAGAGAGCTTCGTCTGCGACACCCAGGCCCGGAAGCCTCGCGGCGGCGCGTTCTCCAAGGAGGGCGAATGCGATCCGAGGCGGGTGGAGAACCGCCTCGTCCCCTCCGGGCAGCGGGAATGGCGCAAAGCTTCCCAGCCGCGTGAACCCCGCCCGTGTTGCGTGGAGAAACTCGCCTCCCCAGGTGGTGCCGTCCGTCCCGTAGCCCGTCCCGTCGAAGCAAAGCGCGAGCGCTTCCTCCAGGCCGTGCTCGGCCATCACCGACAAGGCGTGGCCGAAATGGTGCTGGATCGCAACCCGGTGAGCGCCCGGGGGAGCGCTCCAGCCGCTGCTCTTGTAGAGGGGATGCAGGTCGTGCGCCACGACGTCCGGAGAGACTCCGTACAGCCGCAGGACCTGGTCGACCTGGGAGGAGAACTGGGCGAGGCATTCCGCCGAATCCAGGTCTCCGTTGTACGCGCACAGGTGCAGGTCCCTCCCGCGGGCGAGGGCAGGGGCGTTCTTCAGGTCGCCTCCGAGTGCGAGAACGACTCCCCGCACGGCGCGGGTGAGCGGAATGAGCCGGGGGACGTATCCGCGCGACCGCCGCAGCAGGACCGCCGAGGAAGAGGCGCCGACCCTGACGATCGAGTCGTCGGTGCGAAATGCGATACGCCGGTCATGGCAGAGAAACAGGTCCGCCGACTCGGCGAGCCTCTGCCGGGCCTCTCCGGGGTCCGTGATGATCGGCTCGTCCGCGCGATTGCCCGAGGTCATCACCAGCGCGCGCCAGGCGATGTCGACAGCGGGGTGGCGGAACATCAGCAGATGCAGCGGCGTGTAGGGGAGCATGATACCCAGCGTTCCCGTGTCGGAGACCAGTGAAGTCCACGACGGCGCGGCATCCCGCGTCCGCGCGATGACGATCGGGGCCTCGGGCGAAGCCAGAAGCCTTTCTTCGCCTTCCGAGAGCATGCAAAGCCGCCGGGCCTCGTCGAGGTCCCGCACCATCAGCGCGAACGGCTTTCGCTCCCGCGCTTTCTCCCTCCGCAGGCTGCGAATGGCTTCCGGGAAGCGTGGGTCGGCCGCAAGGTGGAATCCCCCGATCCCGTGGACTGCGACGACCTTGCCCTGCGCAAGGGCCCGGAGCGCCGCGATGAGGGGATCACCCCCCACGGGCTTTCCCTCCCGGTCCACGCAGGCGAGCACGGGGCCGCACGCGGCGCAGGAGTTCGTCTGGGAGTGAAAACGGCGGTCAGACGGATCCGCGTACTCCGCCGCGCACGCCGCGCATTGTCGGAAGGGCCGCATCGTCGTGTTTTCACGATCGAACGGCGTGCGTTCGACGATCGAGTATCGCGGCCCGCACTGGGTGCACGTGATGAACGGATAAAGGTAGCGCCGGTTCTCCGGTGCCAGGAGCTCGCGGGCGCAGTCCGCACAGAGGGGAAGATCCGGCGGGATGGGGGGAAAGGCGTAGGAATCTTCGCCGCTTTCGAGGATGTGGAACCCCGTTTCACCGTCCCGGAGGGGTACGGACGCCTCGGTCATCGAATCGACCCGTGCCGCCGGGGGAAGGGCAGCGGCGATTCGGGCGGTGAACCGCGAGAGCCTGCCCTCATCGCCCTGCACCTCCGCCACCACCTCCGAGCGCCTGTTCTGCACGAATCCGCTGAGCTGCACCGAAACCGCGAGGCGGTAGACCGCGGGGCGGAAGCCGACACCCTGGACCGTTCCCCTGAAAACGAACCGTCTTCGCTCCATCGCGGGCAAAGTACTCCGGCTCGCCTTCGATTGACCACTCCCCGGACCGGGGTGTAGTGTAGCGCCATGGCAAAGGTGATTCTGAAGGCCCAGGACCTCGACGGGTACCTGAAAGCCGAGGACAAGCGCACGATCGAAGGGATGAATGTCACGTTCGGCCGGGCGCTGGAACTGTTCAACATCCTCTCGGACGCGTCCCGCGCTGCCCGCCACGACAAGGCCGTGGCGGACCTCATCTCGCTGTACAACGAGATGGGGCACGCGATGCAGAAGATCGTGGCAGCCGAGAACCGCGTGCACGTCTAC
>JBKQPS010000025.1:0-2948 GCA_052144915.1 Spirochaetia bacterium
AGCCAGCGCACGCGTCTTTCGCGTCTACAGGGGAACCCCGCCGCACTACCATGCGACCTGCGACGAATACCTCTACGTACTCTCCGGCAAAGGCACATTCTGGATGGACAACTCGGCGAACGGGGGCACCTTCGCGCCAGGACATTTCCTCTTCTTCAAGCGCGGCACGGTCCACGCCTTGCCCGACATCGTCGAAGGCCCGGTGGTGTTCCTGTCGGTCGACACGCCGAGGCGCGACCCCAAGGACATCATCTTCGTCAATCCCGAGGACGGCACACCAGAAAGCTTCATTCAAGGTCAGAAGAAATGGACAAGGGGGATGGCGAACAAAGGGGGAAGTTCTTAATTGTTGTGGCAAGATGCCCAGTCTGCGGAAAGCCGGTTTGCCTGGATCGTGCGATTTACCAGAGCAATTAGGGATGTCCCCCCTCCAGGTGGATCCAGCGATGAGTGAGGTCACTCAAGAGCGGGCGGCATTCGCCATTTGGCTGGCCCGCCAACACCTACGGTTTGATTCCCGGCTGACCCAGGTCGTCTATCTCCCTTTCGGAGCCCCGGAGGATGAGGTGCGATTGCTGGAGGTCAACACTGATCTGTATCCCGAATCGGGGAGCCCAATCGTTCCCGTCGAAACGACCCCGGCGGTCACAGACCTCCCGTTCCGGGTCTGGGTAGCCGATGTTACCCCCGACGAGTGGAACCAAATCCAAGCCAACCCCGGCCTGGTGCCGCCTGGCTGGAGTTTGGAGGGAAGGCAGACTATCCGGAGAGCGCAATGAACGCCCGCCAGGTTGCGTTCTACCGCCAAGCTCGGTCCGATTGGTCCATCTTCCGCCACTTTCATCCGCGCGGCTTTCGCTGGTGGCGGCCGTCCGACGCGCGTGGTGCAGCGTAGCTGGGGTCTGGGTCTTCTCATTCCCCTCATGCCACGAATTACATTACCTTCAGATGTGTTCAGAAAAACTGGCCAAGGCCTACTATCGCGTTCCACCCCGCGGGCACGCCGCGTTCAGACGGTTTCTGACGGACTTGCCGCTCAATCCCGGTGCGGTAACACCGCTCGGATTCGCTAACCTCGCAGGACTAACCCGGTGGGAAGGCTCGGTGAGGTTGATCGTTGGCGCGATTGAGGATTTGGCGGCTCCTGCGGGCACCATGCGGTCCGAACGGGTTAATCCCAGGCCCCTGCCCTTGTCGATTTGGTGATAGACAAAGGACGTTGTCTAGCGCTATAGGAGAGCAGCGGACTCACCGTCATCCACCCCCGTCTCATCCCCGACGACCTGGTTCTGCATTCCTGGATTTACCTGCCGAACTGCACTATGGCATGCTATAACCTTGAAGCATGGCAAAGCGACACAAAGAGCTCGGGAAATCAAGGGCGAAGATATCCCGGGACCGACCAACATCCAGGAAGCAGGAGACGACCGATCCCGAACTCGACACCGTTTACCTGCGCATTCATCAGATCCTGGTACAAGCCCGCTCTCAGCTTGCACGTACGGTCAACATCGAGATGGTCAGGGCCTACTGGCTCATCGGCCGAGAGATCGTCGAGGAGGAGCAGCAGGGACGAAGCCGGGCCAACTACGGCGAAGAGCTCATTGACCACCTGTCCGAGAAGCTCCGGTCCGAGTTCGGCCGGGGGTTCACGCCGACGAACCTCCGTTACATGCGCCTCTTCTACCTGGCATATCCGCAGCTCTTGGACCGAGAGATTCATCACGCACCGCGTGACGAATCGGACGCCGCCGGGTCCAGTCCCACCCCACAGCTCGGCCGCGAGGACGAGCCGGTCGGTGTGCTCAACCCTGACCTCTCATGGACCCACTATCGGTTGCTCACAAAGGTCGAATCCGAGCACGCTCGCGGCTTCTATGAGATCGAAGCAGTCCGGAACCACTGGTCATCCCGGGAGCTGGAACGCCAGATCGACAGCTTACTTTTCGAGCGCCTGGCGCGGACTCGCGACAAAAAGGGGTTGATACGCCTCGCGCGCAAGGGTCAGGAAATCCAGGGGCCGCAGGACGTCTTCAAGGATCCTGTCGTGCTCGAGTTCGTCGGCCTGCCGGAGTCGCATCGCCTGGTCGAATCCGAACTCGAAGAGGCTCTGATCACGAACCTCCAGGCGTTCCTGCTAGAACTCGGCAAGGGGTTTGCGTTCGTGGCTCGCCAGCGGCGCATCACACTGGAAGGGGACCATTTCTACATCGACCTGGTCTTTTACCACGTCATCCTGAAATGCTACGTGCTCATCGACGTCAAGTCGACGAAGCTCTCGCACGGTGATGTGGGTCAGATGCAGCTCTACGTGAATTATTTCGACGACACCCAGCGAACCTCGGATGACAACCCGACTCTCGGACTGATCTTGTGCGTGGATAAGAACGACTTGATGGTCAGGTACACCCTTGGGAAGGCAAACCGGCAGATCTTTGCCAGCCGGTACAAGCTGCATCTCCCGAGTGAAAAGGAGCTTGCCACGGAAATCCGTCGGGAGCTCCAGTACGTAAGGCCACAGAAGGACAAGAGCGACTCAGAATGACGACTCCGGGTTTTGCTTGTTCGCTGGATTCACACTTGCCGCTCTCACTGCTAAACAGTAGTTACCCTGAATAACTACACTATCTCCGCTTTCCCTCCCTGTCACTTTTCCCCTCTCCACGATCGCCAGAGCGGGCGTGGTTCGGGCTTTCAGCCCGGCCGTTTGGGCCAGTCAACGCGTGAGATGTCGGCGAGGGCCAGCAAGAGAGCCTGCGTTCCCTTGCGGCCGTAGCCTTGAGCTTCGACAGCGCGATAAAGCTGTTCGGCGAGAGCCAGGCCGGGCAGGGCCAGCTTCATCCGGCGTGATTCGGCCAGGGCGATATTCATGTCCTTGAGGAAATGCTCGACGAAGAAGCCCGGCTCGAAGTTGCCGGCGATTATCCGGGCGCCCAGGTTGCTCAGGC